>CAYOWR010000084.1:0-4283 GCA_964407725.1 uncultured Methanosarcinales archaeon | reverse complement strand
ACTTCTAATTGTTGAATTACATCCTAAATTAACAAGTATTTAAATTTTTTGTTCAGATTCTCTTCACAATTGCTTTGTTCGCAGAAAAACTAAACCCGCAATAAACGCACTTCTTTTTCTTTTTAGAAAGAGAAATATCTTTGCTTTGGTATTTCATCCTGTTTTTGCATTTCGGGCATTGGAGGAGGAACATTTTATTTGGAATTTTGCGGATTATTTTTTATATTGAAGGTTCATTGACTCTCTTGTTTTTCCCCTTGCATTATCTGCTGCACTTTTTCATCTATTTTCTTTTCCATTTCCGGAGTTACTTGTATGCCTTTGCTTTTTTTCTTTTGTTTTTTGATGTGTTTATTTGGGTTTTGTTCATTTTGGATATTTGCAGTATCTTGGGATATTGTTTTTTCTTGTTCCTTTTCTGATTTAATTTCGATTTCTTTAGCTTCTTTCTTGTCAACAATTTTTTCTTTAATTTCTTCTTTTATCTCTTCTTTAGGAATATCAACAACTTCTAATCCCTCTAATTTATTTTTATCTTTTTCTTGTATTGTGGGTTTTTGATTTAGTTGTTGAGGTTCTTCTGCTTTTGATTCATAAGCCTCAAGCGGGACATCAAAATCTTCATCTGCCTTGTCCAATTCTTCTATCTCTTTCTTTATTTTTTCATCCTGCTGTTTTAATTCTTCTGCTTTCCTTCTTTGCTCTTCCCTTATTCTTTCAACTTCTTCCTCTTTTTCTTTTATCGCTCTTGCTATGCTGTCAAAATCCTTAAAATGGTCATTGAGCTTTTCCTCTGTCAGGTCAAAATACCTGAAGAATTTCTCTGTAAGCTTGATCAAATTAGTTCTGCCGTGTTTCTGCCTGGTTATATAGCCTGATTTCTCAAGCTCTACAAGATGGTCATAAGCTTTGTTGGTTCTTACTTTTATCAAATCTGACTGAAGAATTGGGTATTTGAATGCTATAACTGCCAAAGTTTCCATTACGCTCTTTGTGAGTTCTGTCTCTGTAACAATTCTTCTGACTACCGGAATTAAATGGTCTCTGACAGTGAATTTCCAGAAATCACCTTCCTCGACAAGCATCAGACTTGATTGCTTTTGCTCATATTCCTGCTTTAGCTCATTCAATGCTGCCAAAACGTCTTCTTTTCTCGATCTGCATAATTTACATATATCATCCAGGCTTATTTTGTGGCCTACAGAGAATAAGACTGCTTCTACCTTGCTCTTCACATTTGCTTTTTTAAGCTCTGCCATCATGTCAAGCTGTACAAGTCATTCTCTTTTTTAATTTTATTCTCTTTTAGCAGCTTTTCAACAAATTGCTCTAATTGTTTTTTATCAATACCTGTGACCTGTGAAAGCTGCTCCAGAGTTAGATTGCTTATTTTCAAACAGATTAAAATCATATTATGCATCATAGCATTCATACTCTTCTTCAGAATTTCATTTTCCGCATTTTGGCTTTTGACAATCATATCAACATTATGAAGCCTTGCCTGCAGATCATTAAGAAAGCTTGAAAGCTCGTGATTTGTCATAGTAAGCTGCTCGGGCTTTAAGACTTCAATTGAAGAAGGCATGTATTCAAAGCAGAAGCTTATCAGCTTTGCGGTGCCTTTTATCACCAATTCTAGCTCTACAAACTTGCTCCAAAGCTTGCCTTGCTCTTTTATTTCAGAATATTCTTCTTTTAGTACAACAAGCTCTGAATCTTCCTTGATGTGCTCAATATATTCTTTTATTGAGTTTTCAACATGCTCTTTTGGCTTCCCAAGAACTTCTACAATAGTCCTGCATCTTATATGTGCATGCGATCCTTGTTTTTCTGCTTCAACCATAAGTTTACAAAAGTGCGGGGTGTTTATAAAGGTTTTTAGTATGCAAATTTATAGATTTTTATCTTCTCCATAGCAGGATGATATTCAATAATATTGATAAACCAAGAAGGAAATACATTATCAATTCTTTTGCTCTTTCATTGCTTGACTCATAAACAATTTGCTGTTTAACAGCTGCTGCTATAATAGTATTGTTTTCTTCATCTATTGATTGTGTTTTTAAATGAATAATATTATCTTCGTACTCATCTGGAGTTGGCTGTTGGGTTTGCTGAACTTTTGTTTCGTTTTGCTGGTATTGGATTTCTTGAGCATCTATATTCTTATCATCTATTGGCTGCATTTCAGTATTTTCATTTGCAGAATTATTAATTTCGTTAGCAACAACAACTTCTTTTGGTTTTGTTGATTGTTGAACCGCAGATTCAATTTTGATTGATTTCAAATCAATATTGTTACTTTTATCAGTATCATTGCAGTTTACATCAATTCTAGCTGTTATTTTGTATTCATTTGGCTTTAAATTTGGCGAGTATTGTCCGGAAGTTTTTTGCTTTGAAATTGGCTCATTTGTCCATGGCTTATAGCTCTTAATAATATTGTTTTCAGAATCCTCAATCTGAGCTGTGCCTGTTATATTTGCAGCTATGCCCTCCATTTTTGTTGCTTTCATGCGCCAAGTGAAATTTTCTATATCAAATATTGATTCATTTAACAAAATCTCAACCTTATAATCGCAATAGCTTTCTTGAGAGAACGAGGTAGGAGTCAAAAATATCATAATGAGGATATATATTAATAATTTCATATTAATTATGCCATTGTTTATATATATAATTTTTATGAATATCGCCCAAAATAAATCACTATTTTATAATGCTAACAAAAGTTTTAATAAAAATGACTTTGTATAGCGAATAGGGTGTTTTTGTGGGTTTTTTAAAATTCTTAAAGAGGGAGAAAAGGGAAGATTTGCAGGATCTGGATTTGCCTCCTGCTCCGCCGCCATTAGAGGAATCTCAACAAGATTTTAATGCTGATTTTGACTTTAATGAAAAATCTCAAGCTATTCCAGATTTTCCTGAAATTCCTGATATAAAGGCTCTGGATGAAACAAAATCTGAATTGCCTGATTTTGAACTGGAGCAAGAAAAAGAAGATTTTCCTGAACTGCCTGATTTTGAAGAGACTGAACCTATCCCGCCAATTAAAGCTCCAGCTATGATACCTGCTCCTGAGCCTATGCCAAGTCCGGTACAACCTGCTGTGCAGATTCCTCAGCCTGAAGCTGCTAAAGAGCCTGCTCAAGCTGCCAAGCCTAGAAGATTATTTATCCATGAAAGAAAACATGTAGAGAGAAAAGAGGTTTTTGTGAGAGTAGACAAGTTTAGAGCAGCTCTAGAGAATGCCAGCATGATTAGAAGCAGTCTAAGACAATCGGAAGAGTTGCTTTTGAAGCTCGAAAATATAAAAAATGCGAAAGATAGGTCTTTTGATAAGGTGAAATCTTCTCTTGAAGATCTGCAAAAAAAGCTTATTTTCATTGATAAAACTTTATTCAAAGGTGAGTAAGATGCATGAAAGAATGGGCGCGCCTGTTTTTGTGAAAGTAGAGGAATACAAGGAAATTTTGGATGTTTTGGATATGATTAAGACAAGAATTAGCGAAATAAGAGAAACATTGAATGGCATAAATGAGCTTCGCAATGAAGAGGATTCTGAAATATCAATGTGGAGCAATACAATTGATGAGATTGAAAAGAAAATAGATGACATAGACAAGATGATGTTTGAGCCAGAGCAGGCATGGTAAAAAATCCCAAAGAGCAGACTAGCGAAGCTTTCTTTGTGCAGATAAAAGAGCCTTCTGAAGTGAAAAGAAATATACTTGAGACTCTGAAGGATATACTGCAGTTGCTGCAGCAATTTGAGAAATTCAAGCACTTAAGGCATGAAAAACTTGAAAAGATCCAAAGGATTAGAAGTTTAATCAGGGATACAAATAAAACGCTTGGGATATTAAAATCAAAGCTGCCGCAGGCTAGCTTCAAGCCAATCCCTAGGCCTATTCAAAAACAGCAAAAGAAAGCTGCGGCAAAAAAGAAAGTTGTTAAAGAAGCCCAAAAAAAGCACAAGACAGAGCTCGACAAACTGGAAGCGGAACTTAATGCAATAGAATCAAAATTAAAAAATTTTACGTGAAGTGCAAATATTTTTAAATGAAATTCTTATTCTTAATCTTATGCGGGGATGCCGGAGCGGCCAAATCTATGAAAATAGAGGCCTGACGGGATAGTGTTTCGGCGTTTAGGCGCTAGACATCCAAACTCAAGTTTGGTACAAGTAATGAAGCTCAAAAGGCTGATGAAGTACTTATGAGCCATCTATTGGCTTAGTGCCTTCGCAGGTTCGAAATGTCGAGTTTTACGAGACTCGCGCG
>CAYOWR010000083.1:0-4297 GCA_964407725.1 uncultured Methanosarcinales archaeon | reverse complement strand
ATGCATAATCGCCTGCTCCGCCGATAATAGCAGATTTATCTCTATCCGGTAGCTTGGCGGTAGCTTCTGCTCCCTCAATACTTGTGGGATATGCGAAATCCCCTGCAATAAAAAAAGTTACTGTCTGCGAAGTTGGTTCGGGCTTAGGCTCTTCAGTTGGATTAGGCGCAGGCTCTTCTACCGATGACTGATAAACAGATGGAACTTTTGTTGGAGATGTTGGATTGCCTCCACAGGAGGGTATGATTAAAGTCAAAGCAGCAGCTGCAGCAAGTGTATAAATAAAGTGGTTTATTCTCCTAGCTACACGACTGTAATGATTTCCCCCAACCAAACTTTCCAAGCTGCATACCATATCAGAATTACTTGACTAATAATATACCTTTTAAAAACATATCTAGCCAAATCTAAATCTAAACGAAAACCTTTAAATAAACTTCTTACATCATTCTTTTCATGAAACCAGAGCCAGGAGATTTTGTAAAAGTGCATGCAAAGGATGAAGCTTATGAAGGAATTCTGATGCCTCGTCCGGAAATATTTGAAAAAGGATATGTAATAATAAAATTAAGCAATGGCTATAACATAGGAATCGACGAGAAAAAAATCAATAAAATTGAAGTTGTAAGCAAATATCAGGCACCAAAAATTTCTGAAAAAAAGGCTTCACATAAAAAGAATCTTCCGACTGTCTCAATTCTGTCATTTGGCGGTACAATATCATCAAAAATTGACTACAAAACAGGTGGAGTTTATGCCGCTTATTCTGCAGAAGACTTTGTGCAGATGATTCCGGAGCTTGAGAACGTTGCAAACCTCAGAGCAGAGCAAGTCATGAAATTAATGAGCGAGGATATGTTGCCGGAGCATTGGCAGGCAATGGCAGAGAGCATTGCATCAGAATTGAATAAAGATGAAGTTGCAGGAGTTGTAGTAACCCAGGGCACAGACACATTGCATTTTTCTACTGCAGCAATGTCATTTTTTTTACAAAATCTGAACAAGCCTGTTGTCTTTACTGCTTCCCAAAGAAGCATTGACAGGGGCTCTTCAGACGCTTTTTCAAATCTGTTATGCGCTGTAAATGCCGCCACTAAGTTTGACGGCGCTGCTGTTGTAACTTGTTTGCACGGGACAAGCGATGATAATTATTGTATATTAAACAGGGGGAGCCGTGTCCGTAAAATGCACACCAGCAGGCGAGACGCATTTCGCCCGATAAATGAACTGCCGTTGGCAAAAGTATTTGGAGATGGAAAAATTGAGGCTTTGAATGATAATTACAAAAAAAGAAGCAATGAAAAAGTCGAAGTTGACAACAAGTTTGAAAAAAAGACTGCCTTGGTTTATGTTTATCCCGGCATAGACCCAAATATTTTTGATTTTTACCTGGAAAATAAGTATAAAGGAATTGTTGTTGCTGCTACAGCCCTGGGGCATGTGCCAACAACTGATCCAGAGCATTCTTTACTGAAGAAATTCAAGAAATTGATTGACAATAATGTTCCGATAGTTATCGCAACCCAGGCAATCTATGGCAGAGTCCATCCTTATGTCTATACCAATTTAAGAAGATTGTCGATTGAATTAAACTGCATCTTTGCAGAAGACATGCTGCCTGAGGTAGCTTACATAAAATTAGGCTGGGTTTTGGGCCACACAAATAAATTAGAAGAAGTCAGGAAAATGATGCTCACCAATTATGCCGGAGAGATAAATGAAAGGATTGATGAAAAAAGTTTTTTGTATTAAATCTCATTCAAAATAACCATAGTCTGAGTTTTTTCTATGCCACCTATATTTCTTAGTTTTTTTGTCACAAACTCATCAAGTTCATCAATATCTTTAGCTCTTACTTTAATTACTATATCTGTCCCTCCGGTTACCATTGCCGCTTCCTCAACAGAATCGTCTTGCTTGATTTTTTTTGCCAAATCATGCTGGGACAGTTTAGTTTCTTTTAATAATCTATAATCTACTGTAATGTGAACATAGGCAGCAATAGTTTTCCCTAATTTTTTATTGTCTAATTCTAGTGTGTATTTCTTGATAATCCCTTCTTTTTCAAGCTTCTTAATCCTGTTATGTACTGTAGTTATAGGAATCAAAGTCTTTTTGGAAATCTGCTGAGTAGTTAATTTACTATTTTCCCTCAGCAATTCCAAAATTTTTTCATCTTTTCTATCCATAATGGAATGATATTCCATTTTCTATATAAATTTTGTGATTTTTTGCATAATTTTCCATATTTTATGGAATATATTTTTAAATTTCTATCACTACCTATTAATAGTAGAAAATGGAACCAAAGTTAATATTGCATGGTGGGATAGAATCGTTCATTGATGACGAAGAAAAAAGCCAAAAGCAAGAGGCATTAGAAAGAATTTGCCAAATTTCATATGATTATCTAATGAGAGGTAATGCACTCGATGCAGTAGAGTTTGCAATCAAGATGCTTGAGGATAACGCTCTTTTTAACGCTGGCACTGGTTCTATTTTTCAAAAGGATGGGATACAAAGGATGGATGCTTCCATTATGGATGGTCATACTATAAAAGCAGGCACTGTAGCTCAAGTATATGGCGTTAAAAATCCAATTGCAGTTGCGCGATTAGTGATGGAGGAAACATCTCATATAATGCTCGTTGGCGAAGGTGCATTGCAGTTTGCCCGAATCAAGGGAATTGAAATTTATCCAACTTTGACTGAATTAGCATTGAAAAAATGGTTAAGAATAAACCAGGAGCCTGCTCATGGCACAGTCGGAGCTGTGGCAATTGATAAGTACGGACATATGGCAGCTGCTACTTCAACAGGCGGTTGGGCTACCAGTTTGCCTGGGAGGGTAGGAGATGTCGCGGTAATCGGAGCAGGAACTTATGCAAATAAATACGTGGGAGTTTCATGTACCGGGCATGGAGAAAAAATTCTTGCCATTAATTTATCAAGATTAGTCAGTTTTTATGTTGAGGAAGGTCACAGCCTAAGAGTTTCTGCCGAGAAAAGCTTGGAAAAATTAAGAAAGTTAGATGGAGTTGGCGGTTTTATCGCTGTAGGTTTCAATGGTGATTTTTTAGCTACGGCTACACAAGGAGCTTATATGCCTGTCTCTAGCATGCCAAAATATTAATAATCTTAGTGTTTAGCTTCTCCCATGCTCCCAATAAAAGACCTGCTCAACAAAATCAAGTGGGACAAAAAGGAAAATCCAGAGGAATACACTTTGTTTTATTTCGACAGGATTTTAAATAATCTTATTCCAATTCCTTACAATAAGATTAAAAGGCTTGAAGGCTCGTTTATGATTTTAGATAGTGAAGATGAAACAAACATTCCGCTGCATAGAATAAAGAAAGTAACAAAAAATAAAATTGTTGTTTGGGAGAGAAGATAATTAAGTGACCACAAAAAATAGAAAATGATAGAATGTAGCCACATATGAATTGTCTTTGCATTTCGATAGTTTTATATGAAGAAAATCCGGATTTTCTAATATAAAACTCCGAAAATTTGAGGATTTTCGATAGTTTTATATACCAATTGATATTTTTATCTATCAAATGATAGGAAAATCTACCAGAGATAAGGTATTGGAATTTTTTTTCAGAAGTCCTTCTAAAGAAACTCATCTGAGGGAATTGTCAAGACTCCTCAAGCTATCAATGCCTACCATAATATCTGTCACAGACGATTTGGCAAAGGAAAAACTTATAATTAAAATTAAAAGAGGATTCATAACTAAAATGCAGGCGAACATGGAAAGCGTTGGATTTATTAGAAAAAAACGCATGTACAATCTGGCAATGGTGTTCGAATCGGGAATAGTTGAATATTTAGTGAAGATTTATAACCATCCCAAATCAATCATACTTTTCGGAAGTTTTTCAAGAGGCGACGACATAGAAAAATCAGATATAGATATAGCGGTGATAACTAAGAAAAAAGTTGATTTTGATATAGCACAATATGAAAAGCTTTTAGGCAGGAGTATTAGCATACATGAGACAGATTTGGATAAGGTAAGTAAAGAATTCAAATTAAACTTGGCAAATGGGATAGTTTTAGAGGGCTCATGGTGAAAGAATTTGAGTATTTTATAAGGAAAGGCGATGTAAAGATACAAAAACCTGACATAAACTTGTCAAAAGCTGCTTTTAAGGAAAGCATGGAAAGACTTGAATTTTCCAAAAATATTTCAAAATTAAAAATATCTAAATATATACTGGAAAATGCTTATGAATCAATGAGAGAAGCCGCAGACTCCCTACTATACCTTGATGGATTTAAATCATTT
>CAYOWR010000082.1:0-4301 GCA_964407725.1 uncultured Methanosarcinales archaeon | reverse complement strand
CATATTGGATGTATTCGCAATTAAAATGGTCCTATTCATTAGGGGTTTGCCACTTCTTGTGTCTGTAAGCTGTGGAAATTCTGTAAGGACCTCTGTCATTTCATTTCCTCGCTCACCACAGCCAACATAAACTACGATGTCTGCATCAGACCATTTTGCAAGGCTTTGCTGTGAAACCGTTTTCCCGGCTCCAAACGGACCTGGGATTGCAGCAACTCCCCCTTTTGCCAGTGGGAATAGCGCATCAAAAATTCTTTGGCCTGTTATCAATGGCGCTTCTGGCTTTAGCTTTGAAGTCACTGGCCTTGCAATTCGAACCGGCCAATTATGCTTCAGCCTTAATTCAAATCCTTTTTCAAGTTTTCCTATTACTTCATTGACGGTAAATTTGCCTGACTTTATTTCAGCAATTTTTCCTTTTTGATTTGGAGGAACTAAGACTTTATGAATGATGCCCGGGTTCTCTTCCACTTCTCCGATTATGCAGCCTGCATTTACATCTTCTCCATTCTTCACAGTTGCCTTGAAATCCCACTTCTTGTCTGGATCTAAACCTGGAGCATCCACACCTCTTTTGATGAAGTCACCCATTTGTTTGATTAGGACGGGCAACGGCCTTTGAATGCCGTCATAAATTGAGCCAAGCATTCCAGGACCAAGCTCAACCTTTAATGGTTCGCCAGTATTTGTAACTGGCTCGCCTGGCTTTATGCCAGAAGTGTCCTCATAAACCTGGATTATTGTTTTTTCTCCTTCAATCTGGATGACTTCGCCCATCAATTTTTCATTGCCAACCCTGCAGACATCATACATTCTTGGCTTTATGCCCTTTGCTACAACAACAGGGCCTGCAATCCTGTATAAAACTCCTTTGTCAGTCATTTCCACAAATCAACTCCAATGGATTTCTTGATCAATCTTTTCAAGCTGTCCTGCTCAACTTTTGTTGAAACTGGAATAAACACCGGCTCAACAGACGCTTCTATTTCAAATCTCTGATATGGCTCAAGGCTTTCCATTATTTTCTCATCCACCACAATTATTCCAACATCTTTTCTGTTCTTTAAATTTTTCAGCTCGTTGTAAAAATTTGAGGTTAATTCTATCGAATCTCGAATGCCCGCCAGCTGAAAGCCTACAACAAATTCATTTGAGCCCGCAACTGCAATCTTTACCATTTTATTTGCTTAATTTGATTCTTATTCTTAAATATTCAATCCGCTCACTTCGTTCGCAATTAATAGTGCTCGGCTCTCGCTTTTAACCATTACGCTCGAGCCTCGCCCATCTATTCAATAATACAATCAACAAACGGGTTACCTTTTGTTGATTGTATTATTGAATTTTATTCCAGTATCAACTGGTTTTCTATAAACTGCTCACTTAAGCCCAGTTGCTTGCCTTTGATAATTATTTTCAAATTTCTCACTTCCATGTCCTTGGCAAACATGTACCCCAGTATTACATCAATTGACAAAGGATGCTGATGCATAAACAATATAGATCTTTTTAAAAGATGTTTGTAAAGCTGCGTCTCAAGAGGTATTAATGAATTGTTTTTTTTGAACTCGTCAATACCCTTTTTAATTGTTTCCCTGTATTCTGTCTTCTCAAATTCGTTTGAAAATTTGTCAAAATCTTTTGCGTCTGCAAGCTTCAAGATTTTTGCATCTTTTGTTTTGTCGTCTGATAATATAATAAAATTTCTTATTAATTCTTTCGGAAAATTTGCCTTCTTTAATCTTAGCAATGTTAGAATATTCAAAATTTCTATTTCCTTGAGCAAAAAGTCCTTGAATAATGCTCCCTCTTTTGGAAGAGCCTCTGAGAATTTCAACAGCCGGATGTAATAATATTTATCGAGGGCATTTTCAATGCCAATCAAGCTGTTTTTTTCTTTTAAGTCTTTTAGGCCTTCCTTGAATAAGCCAAAATCAATCATTTTAATATTTTTCAGAATTTCCTCTATTGATTCTTTCTTTAACAATGAAATCAGGAAATCATAGCTTAGTGTTCCTGATGCAGTTACCGATGCAACAATTGCTTTTTCGTCTGCTTTTGTGAATTTCCCCCTAATTATTGTTTTTATATCCTCAATATCTTTTCTTTTTGCATATTCCTTTATCAGTACTCTAAGCTCGTCAGATGAAATTCTCATCAATTTCTTGAATGATTCCGCAAGATTCCTGTTTAACGCCAATTCAAGAAGATCTGAACCGGAATAACTGCCTGCAAACTGGTTTATTTCCTTTTTATAATGGGAGTCTTGCAAAAATCTCGCTATTTCATTGAAGCTCATCTTGAGCATTTTTTGATAGTCTTCCTTCCTAAAAAGAAGGGACCTCATTACAACGGTCCTTACATATGTGTAAGGATAAGACCCAAGCTTTAATTTTTCCTCTGGTTCTTTTAATCTCAGCATTTTAGCCAAACAACAATTTGTTTATATTCTGCAGCTCTTTTTCCTTTATGCCGTCAAGAATCGTCTCAAAGCTGTAATTGACTCTTATTGTTTTGTCCTTATTTTCTGCAATTATTCCGCCTATAATGTTAGCAGCTTCTGCATTTAGGCCTTTAACAAGCCTCATATCTTTTTTACTGCAATAAACATTTGCTATTTCAATCTCTTTTCCGGTTTTTTCCAAAAGCTTTTTAATTATTTCTTCCCTTTTTTTATCTTCCAGATTTTCCAGTTTTTCCTTCACTTCAGCAAGTACATTTTCCAATACCTGCTTTTTTGCGTCAAGCAACAATTTCCTGCACTCAAGCTCTGCAGAGGCCATTGCCTGCCTTTTAAGCAATTCTGCCGTTCTTTTTGAATCTGCATCACTTTTTTCCTTCATCTCTTCAATTCTTTTCTCAGCCTCTGCCATTATTTTATTAGATTCCTTTCTAGCTTCTGCCAGCAGGGATGTTTCCTGCTGCTTTGCCTGCCTAATTACTTCTTCCTTTACTGCCTCTAGTCCCATATTGATTACTTATCCGCCTTGTGCCAGGTTCAAAATCAGTATAGCAACAACTAATCCAAAGATAACTATTGTCTCTGGAATAACGGTCAAAACAAGACCCTTTCCGAACAATTCTTCTTTCTCCGCCATTGCGCTGACTGCTGCAACCCCAATGTCCTTTTCGGCGATAGCCGCTGCAATTGCGCTTAAGCCGATAGCCGCGCCTGATGCCAGTGCAATCAAACCAGTTGATATATCTGCTGCCATTTTTTACCTCCGAGTTTTTATTTAATTTAATTTTATAGAGAACTTTGAAAAATTCATTATTTTCACAATTTTCATTCAAAGTTCTCTTAGAGAATTTTGACATAGAGAAAACCTACAAGGTTTTCGAAATCTAAAAATTCATAATTTTTAGATAAATTGATATATTTCAAAATTCTCTATATTATTATATTTTAATCTTCTCTTGCTCCAAATGGTTTGTACTCTTCAGCTCCTCCATGAAAAAATTTTGAAAAAAACTCCACATAGTGAAGTCGCAATGAGTGCAAAAAGCTTCCAAGCAAGCCAAGCATGATGTTTATAATATGCCCTATCACCAATATTAAGATTCCTATTAGAATAAAAAAGCCGCCTTGATGAAAAAATTCTGTTGCAGAGTCATTTATTATAACTGCGAGAATAACCGAAGAAAGGCCAATTGCCATCAATCGCACATAAGATAAGATGTTAGTAAATATTTTTGGAATTTCAATTGGTGCAATTATGCCTTCTCCTTTAATAAGCATTAAGATAGAAGCGCCTAAAAATAAAGCTCCGATAAAGGGCGATAATAAGATTTTTTTAAAATATGACAAAGCAAGCAATGCAACTCCAGTTTCCAAAACAATCCAGCTTGCTTTTGTATAGACCGCATGCATAAATCCATGCGACTTTAATTCATTGATAAAACCAATTATCAAGCCAAGATTTACATGCACAACGCCAATTGCAATAGCCATGTACATCAGCTTAAACATTTCATGCTCTCTGCTCACGATAGGATGATAAATCTCAAATCCGAAAAATTCTCCAAAGAATAATCCAAATAGTATTGATACAAATGAAGCAAGCATCAAAATGCTGAAGAAATTTTTTGCCTTTGGCATTTTTTTCTTTAGAAGCCAGAAGACTGCAAGAGTTGCCAGGCCATACCCTATATCACCAAGCATTATGCCAAAGAATATCGGAAAAGTTAAAAAAACAAAAAATGTCGGATCAATCTCCTTATATGTAGGCATGCCATAAAGGTCAAGAAAAAACTCGAATGATTTTGCAAGCTTCGAGTTTTTCAGCTTGACAGGCACTTTG
>CAYOWR010000081.1:0-4322 GCA_964407725.1 uncultured Methanosarcinales archaeon | reverse complement strand
TCACGAATGTCTCCAGCACACTTGCTTTAGCCAAAAGTATCAAAGCTGTTGAATCGGTTATTATTGTCATACATTTCTTTAAAATGTATTACAACTATATAAATCTTTTGATTTTGCATAACCACAACCTTTAAATAAATTCAATAATTATATTGCATTCGGGGGCAATTTTTTAAATTGATAATGTGTTCGTTAATGCCGTGCTCTATTGTCTAAAGCAAGAAGCACTAAAACATTAACTAAAATTTCAAATAAACAAAAAACTCAATAAAAATTTCCAAAAATGAAAACTTTCAAAACAATTAATCCTGCTACAGAGCAAGTTATTGACGAATACGAAATAATGCCGAAAGAGCAAGTTATTTATGTTGCAAAAGATGTAAATGCAGCCTTTAGAGATTGGAAACAGCTTGATGTTTCTGAAAGAGCAGAGCACTTTAGGAAATTAGCTAAAGTTTTGAGAGACAACAAAGAAAAGTATGCAAAATTAATGACAATAGAGATGGGCAAGCCCATAAAACAATCTCTAGCTGAAGTGGAAAAATGCGCATGGACTTGCGAAGTTTATGCTGACAATGCAGCTAAATGGCTTGAGGAAGAAACAGTTCAGGCAGATGGCAAACTGCATAAAATTGTTTTTGAGCCATTGGGTGCAATACTTTCAATAATGCCGTGGAACTTTCCATTCTGGCAGGCATTCAGGTTTGGAATTCCAACATTGATTGCAGGAAACACTTCTGTATTGAAGCATTCAAACCAAGTTCCACAATGCGCTTTGGCTATTGAAGAATCTTTCAAATTAGCAGGATTTCCAGAAAATATTTTCAGAACAGTTATAACAAATCATGAAAGTGTTGCAGAACTGGTTAAATCAGATTTAATTCAAGGAGTTTCATTGACAGGAAGCACAGCTGCTGGCTCAAAGATTGCTGAATTGGCTGGAAAAAATCCGAAAAAAGTTGTTTTGGAGTTAGGCGGCTCTGATCCATTTATTGTCTTGGAAGATGCTGATGTCGATTTTGCAGCAAAAAATGCTGTTTCTGGAAGGACGTTGAATTCTGGGCAGAGCTGCATTGCAGCGAAAAGATTTATTGTAATAAAAAACATTGCAGATGAATTTTCAAAAAGATTTACAGGTTACACGGAAAAATTGATTGTAGATGACCCAATGAAAATGGAAACAGATGTAGGGCCTTTGGTCAATGAAGATGGCTTAAAAGCTATTGAATCTCAAGTTCAGGATGCTGTAATGAAAGGCGCAACTATACTTGCAGGAGGCATAAGATTGGACAGAAAGGGATATTTCTACAAACCAACTGTTTTAACAAATACAAAACCAAACATGAAAGTTGTTTCAGAAGAAGTTTTTGGCCCAGTTGCTCCTGTTATTGTTGTGAAGAATGTGGAAGAAGCTGTGAAAGTTGCAAATAACTCAGAATATGGCTTGGGAGCAAGCATCTGGACAAAGGATGAAAATAATGGTTTAGAAATTGCAAGAAAGCTGGAAGTGGGAGATGTATTTATAAATTCAGTCGTGAAATCAGACCCAAGAATGCCCTTTGGCGGAGTAAAGAAAAGCGGAATTGGACGGGAACTATCAAAATATGGGCTGAAAGAATTTGTTAATATCAAAGGGATTAATGTTTATGAGCATAAAAAGTAAATCCAAAAAATACAATAACAAATAAATACATTAACGAATTAAAAATAATCAATAACTATTGAAAATTAATGAAAACTCAATACGAAAAAATTCAATATAAGTAAAAAAATTAAAATATCTAATTAAAAAAATGAAAGCATCAGACTTATTTGTAAAATGTTTGGAAAATGAGGAAGTGGAATACATATTTGGAGTTCCAGGAGAGGAAAATGAGGATATAATGCTTTCTCTTATAGATTCAAAAATTAAATTCATTCCAACAAGGCATGAGCAAGGAGCTGCTTTTATGGCAGCAACTTATGGAAGATTGACTGGAAAGGCAGGAGTTTGCCTTTCAACATTGGGACCTGGGGCAATGAACTTGACAACAGGCTTAGCAGACGCTCATCTGGGAAATATGCCAATGGTTGCAATTACGGGGCAAGGCGGATTGCACAGATTTCACAAGGAAAATTTTCCGTTTATTGATGTTGTAAGGTCTTTCAGGCCAATCACAAAATGGAACACTTCAATTACAACCGCTTCTATAATTCCAGAAGCTGTGAGAAAAGCCTTCAAAATGGCGGAGATGGAAAGGCCTGGCCCGACGCATCTTGAGCTGCCAGAGGATGTGGCAAAAAAAGAGATTGATGCGCAGCCATTGAAAAGGTTGAAGGTTAGAAGACCAAGTCCTGATTCAAAAGCGGTTGAGCAGGCTGTTGAGATGATAAAACAATCAAAAAATCCATTGATTTTGGCAGGAAATGGCTGCATTAGAACCAGAGTAAGCAAGCAATTGAATTCTTTTGTTGAGGAAAGGGGCATTCCTATAGTACACACGCAAATGGGCAAGGGAGCAATAAGCGACAAATCAGAATACTCATTATTCACCACAGGAATTCATGCGAAAGACTACTATGTTTGCGGCTTTGACAGGGCTGATTTGATAATAACTTTGGGCTACAATGTAGTTGAATTCAATCCAATACACTGGAACATGTCAAAGGACAAGAAAATTCTGCACATTGATTTCAAGCCAAGCGAGGTTGATGAATATTACAACCCAGACTTGGAAGTGGTTGGGGATGTTTCCAACACTCTGTGGATTTTACGGGAGAAATTAAAAAATGAGCCAAAAAAGAATCCAGAGTATTTTTTTAGATTGAGAAAAACTATTATTGCTGACCATGAAGAAAAATCAAATGATAAGTCATTTCCAGTAAAGCCACAGAGAATTATTTATGAAATAAGAAAGGCATTGGCAGATACCGACATTGTTATTTCAGATGTTGGCATGCACAAAATCTGGGCAGCCAGAATGTACAAAACTTACGAGCCGAATACATGCTTGATAGACAATGGCTTGTGCTCTATGGGAATAGCACTGCCAGGAGCAATCGCAGCCAAGCTTGTCCATCCTGAAAAGAAAGTTGTTGTTGTCTGCGGCGATGGCGGCTTTATGATGAACTCTCAGGAAATAGAAACTGCCATGAGGCTTGGCTTGGCATTTGTTGTTGTTATCTTCAACGACTCAAAATACGGCATGATAGAATGGAAGCAGAAAATACATCATGATAAAAGCTATGGAAATGAATTCACAAATCCTGATTTTGTAAAATACGCTGAAAGCTTCGGAGCAAAAGGTTATAGAATAGAAAAAGCAGAGGATTTTTCCAAAATTCTAAAAAAATCATTAAATGAGAAAACTGTCTGTATTATTGACGTGCCTGTTGATTATTCTGAGAATTACGAATTGGTAAAGAAATTAGGGCAGGAGATTTGTCCAATTTAACAGATAAAAATTTAAACTTCTTCTATTCTGACTGATTATGGCTTTGAAAAAAGACATATTACCAATTGTTTCAGTAATGGTATTATCATTGATTTTCTTTACATTTATATTCATCAAAAGAAAAAACTACGAATTTATAATTTATATTGCTGTCATAATCTTTTTTGCTTTTGTTATTTATTTTGCAGATAAAAAAATAAACTATCCAACTTATGTTTTATGGTGGCTGGCAATATGGGCCATTCTGCATATGTCTGGCGGCGGGTTATATGTCAATGGCAAGAAATTATACGAACTGATGATTATTCAAATTGTTGCGGAACCATACAAAATATTCAAGTTTGACCAGCTTGTACACATAATAGGTTTTTTCGCAGCAACTCTGGCTTTTTATTATACTTTAAAGCCGCTTCTGAAACCCATAAAAAGATGGTTGGCTTTATCAATAATTTTGGCTATGGCAGGGCTTGGAGCAGGAGCGTTAAATGAAGTGATTGAGTTCACAGCAACTGTTTTGGTGCCAGAAACAGGTGTTGGCGGATACGAAAATACCTCTCTTGATTTGGTGTCAGATTTGATTGGCGCAGTGATAGCAACAATTTATATTCAAATTAAGGAGAAGAATTCAAAAAACCTAAGGATAAACGTAGAAAATTTTTCCTTCTTTAACATTTAAAGGCAGTTTGATTAATTTCGAGTCAAGAGAAGCTGGCTCCCTTAATGCTTGTCCTGTTTTGGCATCAAAATGAGAATCGTGCCATGTACAATCTAAATAAGCAGTGTCTGGCTTCACTTTCAGCTTCATTGGCCCACCCACATGAGTGCAGCAGTTAATGTAAGCATGAACTTCTCCATCTAACCTAAACAAAATAGCGGGTCTTCCTGCAA
>CAYOWR010000080.1:0-4406 GCA_964407725.1 uncultured Methanosarcinales archaeon | reverse complement strand
CTAGAAATAACTCTAAAAATTTCAACAACAATGGGCTCAAACACGCATTTTCAGTCAATTGTGAGCGAGTTCGCAGTGAAATGCGAGAGCTCGCCTCTCGCTCGCTCATCTCAAAGCTCACTCGCATTTCACTGAAAATGCTATTCGCAGAGGATTTTTCAGAATGTCGGCAAATCGCAAAGCGATTTCCGAGCATGCTCAAAAATCGTAACTATTTGAAATATATTATTGCGATTTTTGACACTTCGTAACTGAAAAATCCTCTGCACTCAGTTTTCGCCATTGGTGAAATTTTTTTACTTTGGTAGTGCATGCTCTATTGTTCTGAATCCAGCTCAAATAGAAATTGATTTAAATGAACACCCGCACTTGGCAAAAATTTATAACTTTCAGAATAAATTGGTGGTAATATGCTACGAGTGATCTTCGACACAAACGTTTATGGCTTATTAGCCCTAGAACCAAAAATAGCTATAATAAAAGAAAAGATAGTGAAGGATCCCAATTTTATAGTATATGGATTCCAACCAATAAGAAAGGAGTTAAGGGAAACTCCAAAGCATGAAAAATTAGGAAAACTAAACAAAAGAAATCTTCTACTAGGCTTATATGATGAATTAACTAAAGGAAGATATCTAAGCGAGTCAATTAAAATCAATGAATTGGCCCTGAAGTTTTACAATTCATACAGAACATTTGGCGGCATAAGAAGCTGGAAAGAGACAAATATCAATGTTGATTTTACAATTGTGGCATGTGCAAGCTACTATAAACTCGATTTATTGATATCTGACGATTCAAGTACACTTTTGAGTAAACCAGCAATGAAAGCTTATAAACATATTACAGTAAAAGAAGGATTATGGCATCCGAATTTTTGGAAATATTCTGATTTAAGAATGAAGTACAATTTTTAGGTCGTTGCCTTAATAAACCTCTTAATTTCTCTAATGAATTCTGGGTCTTTTTGTGCTTCCTTTATAGCTTGCATTAACTCATCGCCACTTAATTTGGATTTAAATTTCTTTTTAGGCATTTTGCATCTAAACTAATGTTTATCGCCTTATATATAAAACTTTTGCTCAGCATGCGCCCACTAACAGTCCGTAATTTAGTTCAACTAGCAAAAGCCTATGACTTTAAACAAGTTCCAAAAAACAGTGACTTGCGAGTGAGCTTTGAGATGAGCGAGCGAGAGGCGAGCTCTCGCATTTCACTGCGAACTCGCTCACATCTCACAGGTTTTTAGGACATGGTTTTTCATTTTTTATAAAAATATTTAAATACTTCTCATAAAAATAACTAAGTAATGGAGATTGGCCAAAACTTTAATCTTAGTTATAATGCTTTATTGAAAAACAAAGTATTAGTTCTTCCTAATCTTTTAAGTTCTCTTATTGCTGTAATTTTGATTTGGATTTTTCTATTTGCTTCAGGATTTTATGGCATTGCCACGGAATATTTTGAATTGGTCCAGAAATATAATCAAGAGCATCCTAATAAATTTATCAAAGATGATAAGGAATTTTCAAATTATTTAGAATCTCAAGGCTTTGGCACAGCCAGATTTATTGGATTGTTTAATGTAAAAAATATAGTACTTGGAGTTATCTTTGGCCTGGTGATTATCATTGTTTCATACTATTTGAGATGTGCAACATATTCTATGATTGCGCTTGCAGTTAAGAACAAAAAAATTGCTATGCAACAAGTTACTGGAATATCAAACAGAATATTTTTCAGATTATTGCTTTATTATATCTTGATATTTCTCGTTGTGATTATACCAGTCATCTTCCTGATTCTTGGGGCTGCTGTTTCATTCTTAATAAGCAAAATACTTGGAATTCTTTCAGTAATTGCTGTCGTTCTTTTAATCATAGCTTATCTAATTTTCATTGCAATAAAACTGATTTTTTCCCTTCCAATGATGGTTGTAGATAACCAAACTGCGTATAATTCCATAAAGCAGAGCTATACATTAACAAATAAAAGGCTTAAGGAAGCATTTCTTGTTTTCATAATAATATTAGGCATGGGAATTGCATTTGCTATTGTAAGCAATATTTTATCAAGTAAAATTTCTTACATAATGCCTTTCACCAGCATTATGAAATTTTTAGTTAATGTTATTTTTATGATTCTATTTTTTCTTATAAGCTCTGCATTTGATGCTTTTCTTCATTTGTTTTTGTTTTATTCTTATGTTGATTTTAAAAGTGCGAAGCGGAAAAGCCCAAATGGTATTTGATAAATAGCAGCAGAAAGCAAAGTAAAATAAAGTGTCATTTCTCTAGAGTAGTATCTAATATAAAGATTTATAAATGAATTTTTATTCCATTCTATAATGCATGTTTTACCGCAATTCACAAAGGAGCAAAAATCCAAAGCGCTTGAGTATTTAATCGGAAAATGGTGGGGCAAACCCATAATTAGGGCAGGAGGATTCTTTTATTTGGCAGGTCGCTCCATAGACAAGGGTTGGGAAAAAGTTCGGGCGTATGAAAAATTGGGAAGATATTCTGCTGTAGATATTCTTGGCGAAGCTTCGAAAAATCTGGAAGATGCTCTAAGATACAGACATGTATTCAAAGAGATAATAGGTAGGGCCAGCGCAGAATTTCCCGGTAGAGATGTGGTAACTGTTTCTGTAAAATTAAGCAATATCTGTGCAGTAAATGAAGATAAAACTCAGATTTTGCCACAAACTCCAGCAGAACAAGGTTTAGAGGAAATTGTAGAATATGCATCTAAAAAAGATATTAGAGTGGAGTTAGACATGGAAGACCATAATTTTACAGATGTCACGATAAAAGCTGCGCAATATTGTTGGAATAAAGGTTACAAAAATCTAAAAGTCATGGCAATGCAAACAATGCTGCATAGAACAGACCAGGATATACGGGATGTATTCGTAAATGCTAATTATCCAATACCGAAAGATAACGTCGGTGTAAGAGTTGTCAGGGGAATTTATTCTGAGCCGCCAGACATAGCTATGCAAGATAAAGAAGAAGCAAAGGCCAGAATACCAGAAACAGTGGCAAATTTGCTGGATGCCGGCGTCTATGTTGCTATTGGAACGCATGAGCCAGATATTGTGCGAAGAATAGTAAAAGAAGTCATTGAACCCAGATTAATCGCAGGAACTTTGACAAAAGACAGATTTGAATTCCAATTCCTGAAGGGAGTCCAACATGCTTACGATTTGGAAAAAGAGCTGATGCAAGCAGGCTACAAAGTCAGGTATTATATGCCGATAGAAATCAAGAAAGGAGATGGCGACCAGTATATCAAAAGAAGGCTGGTAAATAACCCTGAAGTAGCCGACGCATTTGTCAGAAACCTAGGACAGATGGTAGTTTCAAGAGTACTACCGAATAGAAGGGCAGCCTAACCAAACAATTTTAAACCTTAATTTATCTCTTTTTTAACATGATTTGTTTAGCCATAGAATCAACAGCACATACATACTCATGCGGCATTATTGATGATAAAGGTAGAATTTATGCCAATGTTATTGACGCTTACAAGACAGAAACTGGTGGGATTCATCCAAGCGAAGCAAAAAAACATCATGAAAAAGTTAAAGACAAAGTTGTTGAAGATGCCCTTGCCCTTGCAAATTTGAAATTAAAGGATATTGATTTGATTTCTTTTTCCCAAGGGCCCGGAATTGCGCCATGTTTGCTGGTTGGAATGAAAAAAGCGAAAGAGTTGGCAAAAAAAATAAATGTTCCTCTCGCAGCTGTAAATCATTGCATTGCACATCTTGAAATTGGAAAATTAATGACAAAAGCAAAAGATCCAGTTTTATTATATGCATCAGGCGCAAACACTCAAATAATTGCTTATGAAGCTGGAAAATACAGGGTTTTCGGAGAAACTTTAGACCAGGGTGTTGGAAATGCTCTTGACCAGTTTGCAAGATATATTGGCTTGGGATTTCCCGGCGGTCCAAAAATTGAGAAGTTGGCATTGAATGGAAAAAACTATGTCGAGCTGCCTTATGTTGTAAAAGGAATGGATGTTTCTTTTTCTGGAATCTTGACAAACTTAAAGCAAAAATTTGACTCCAAAAAATATTCAGCAGAAGATTTGGCTTATTCATTTCAGGAAACCATTTTTGCAATGCTTGTCGAAGTATCTGAAAGGGCAATGGCTCACACTGGAAAAAATGAATTGGTAATTGGCGGAGGAGTTGGATGCAACAAAAGATTGAGGGAGATGTGCAAAATAATGTGTGAAGAGAGAAATGCAAAATTTTTCTCTCCGCCGAATGAAGTTTTAATTGACAACGGTGTTATGATAGGTTGGCTTGGGATTTTGCAGAAAAATGACGCAACAAAAAAATATGATGAAATTGACATCAAGCCTTATGAAAGGACTGATGATGTTATTGTGAC
>CAYOWR010000079.1:0-4428 GCA_964407725.1 uncultured Methanosarcinales archaeon | reverse complement strand
GCATTCCATTGATAAAAATTTTAAATTTAAAGCCAAAAATAGAAGAATCATTCAAGCAGTTTATGAAAGGTTTAAAAAGAGAAGCAGAAAGAAAAAGCTGGATTTAAAGTTTAGCAATAAAAAATAACAACAATAATAAAAATAAATTTAAAAACCTTTGCGACCCATGCGATGTATTATCTTAATGGGTGCCCCGCATACTTGATTGCTTTTGATTGTATTATTGTAATAATGGGCGAGGCAAAAATCAATGGCGAAAGATTTTTGCCGAGCACTATCTTATGGCGAAGCCAGATTGAAAATTTACGAATTTAAAATAAAATTTCCAAAAATGAAAAACAATTCATTCAATGAAAAAGTCTATGCATTATTGAAAAAGGTTCCAAAAGGAAAAGTTACAACATACAAAGCTTTGGCAGAAGCGCTTGGAACAAAGGCTTACAGAGCAGTGGGCCAAGCTATGAGGCACAATCCTTATGCTCCTAAAGTGCCTTGTCATAGGGTTATTGCTTCTGATGGCTCTGTTGGAGGATTTTCTGGGACAAATAATCCGAAAAGCAAAGAAATTAGGAGAAAGATTAGAATGTTAAGGAGGGAAGGGATTGAGTTTAAAGAAAAAAATAAACTAAATCTTGCGAAATTTTTATTTAACTTTTAATCGGTCAATTCTTGTGGTATATGAAAATTTTTAGACTCTGCATACTCAAGTGCTAAATTATTAAGGCCCAGATTTAAGGCGGCGCCTAAGAAAAGTGCTAGTTCACCCTCTTTGCTTGCAGGAACAAATCTTACAGAAGTGATTCCGCGGTAATCATCCTCCAAATGACGCATGGCTACGATTATTGGAACTCCATTTGAATATTGTGGTGAGTAGAATTTAAAGCCTTTACCAGCAGCCTCAAGCCATTTTATTGTCCTTTCTAAGTCTATTATTCTCTTAAGCCTTTGATCTAAATCTTTTACTTGTTCATTTGGGACACGAAAACCCAAATATGCCCCACGTCCAAATCTGTATTGTAGGTTTGATATATCAAGTTCATTCATTTTTCTAAACCTAAAGTCCACCACCAATCTTTTTTGAGAAATAATTATAAATTAAAAAATAAAAATCTATTTCCTTTTCTTCTTCTTTGTCTTCTTGATCTCGTCTTCTAAATCAAGCTCGTCAAGCAATTCCTTGTACCTATTTCTGATTGTAACTTCAGTTACGCCAGCAACATCAGCAACTTCTCTTTGAGTTCTTTTCTCGCCATGTATCAAAGCGCTTACATACAAAGCAGCTGCTGCAATTCCTGTTGGCCCTCTTCCTGAAGTCAATTCTGCTTTCTGAGCAGACTCAAGAATTTCTATTGATTTTGACTGTGTTTCTGCGCTTAGCTTCAATGCAGATGCAAACCTTGCAATATAATCAGCTGGATTTGATGGAAGTATTGTTATTCCCAGCTCTCTTGTAACAAACCTGTAAGTCCTTCCAACTTCCTTCTTCTCAATTCCAGAAGCTTCTGACAATTCATCCAAAGTTCTTGGAACATCATGCCTTCTGCAAGCTGCATATAAAGCTCCTGCAACTACAGATTCCATGCTTCTTCCTCTGACTAGGCCTCTTTGGACTGCTAAAGTATAAATTCTGGCAGATTCCTCTTCAACAGACTTAGGCAGTTTCAAATAGGAAGATACTCTTTTCAATTCAGCCAAAGCAAGCTTAAGATTTCTTTCAATAGCTGTAGATATTCTATACTGCCATTTTCTTAATCTAAAGAATTTATTTCTATCCTTTCCGCCAAGTCTCAATAAATCAGCCTTCTGGCCGACTTCTGTTCCTAAACCTTGGTCGTATTGAGTGTAAGTCATAGGCGCCCCAGATCTTCTTCTTTTCTCGCCTTCCTCAGAATCAAATTCTCTCCATTCCTGCGTGAAATCAACCATCTTCTCTTCTATTACAAGACCGCAATCTCTGCAAATTATTTCTCCTCTGTCCCTGTTCCAGGAAAGATTTACTCCGCCGCATTCAGGGCATTTCTTTACTAGTTCTGCCATTTTAGTTCACCACGTAGTTTTCTATAAAGTAAAATATCAACCCTTTTACCCCCTTTAACGAAAAACTTAAAAAATGAATTGTTGTGAAATTATGCTTGAAGTCGTGAAATGTGATAAGATTTATAAAGAAGTAGTAAGAGGTTATATATAAAGCTTTCGGAAAATTTTAAGGTAAAATCAATTTTTTTATATCTCTTTAAATATTTATTTACAATATTGAAAGGAATAATTTAACTAAATTAGATTTTATCAAAATATATCTCAAATTCTTTTCCTTTTACTTTCTCCTTACTAACAAAAGCATGCTTCTTGCTTGGCTCCAGCTCAGAAATCCTGAATTGGGAAGCGCCAACTTTCTCTTTTATAACTAAATTCCAGTCCTTCAGCATGTCTTTAAGCTCTTCATCAGTCTTGATAAACAATGAAATATTGTCGGATTTCTGCAAGCCGGATTTTTTCCTTAAAGCCTGAATTCGTCTCATTATTTCGCGGGCAAATCCTTCTGCTTCCAATTCATCGCTCATCTCCCTGTTCACATAAACAAAGCCCTGCTTGAAGACACCTTCCTCATAAGGCAATGGGACATCTCTTGCAACAATCAAATGCTCTTTTGCAATGCCTATCTGCTCATTATCAATTTTCATTACATACTTGCCTTCATCCTGTATATGCTTCAAAACAGTTTCAGGGCTGTCAATTGTAAGCTGGGCAATTATCTTTGGAGTTTTATCGCCAAAATCAGGACCTAATTTGGAATAATCGGCTTTTACGCTTATTTTTACAGAAGGCATTGACTCGACTACCTTGACTTCCTTTGCGTTGATCTGCTTTTTTATGACATCTTTCAGCTTTTCAGCTGCCTGCATTGCATCATTGCTTTTTGTCGCTATGACTAATTCCTTTATCGGCCATCTTATTCCAAGCTGTATCTTTTCCCTAATAGCCAATGCGCTCTGCACAATCTCGCTTATAGCCTGCATTGAATTTTCAAGCTTTGCATCAATTAATTCCTCATTGCATTTAGTCCATTCATAGAGATGAATGCTTTCTTCTTTCAGCTTAAATTCGTGCCTTAGATTTTGATACATCGTTTCTGTTATGAAAGGCGCGATAGGAGCGAAAAACTTTAGTGTTTCCATCATTACATTGAAAACAGCGTATAATACAACTTTTTTATCCTCTTCGCTGCCCATTGATGCTTTGTCCCTTGTCAATTGAATATAAGTCCTGCTCAATTCCAAGAATAATTCTTCAACAAGCCAAGGGGTTTCATTCAATTTGTATTCTTCAAACAATTCTGTTGTTTTTTTTATTGTTGAATGCAATTTTGAGAAAATATATTTTTCTTCTGCCTCAAACAGGTAATGCTCCGGCTTTAATTCGGCGGGATTCACTTTCAGATTCTTTGACATGTCAATTATATATTTGTGGAGATTCCACAGAACTGTTAGATTCTTGTGCTTGACTTTCATGTCATCAAAATTGTAGTTAATGTCAACTCCAGGAGATGTGCCGCCTATCATGTAATATCTCAAAGTGTCAGCGCCATAATCCATTATCACTTCCTGCGGCAAAATGTAATTTCCAAGGGATTTTGACATTTTCCTGCCTTGCGCATCGTTGATGAAGCCATGCATATAGACTGACTTGAACGAAGCATTGTTCATTGCAACCATTGATGCGACAAAAAGCAGGTTAAACCAGCCTCTAATCTGATCTATTCCTTCTAGAATAAAGTCTGCAGGATATAAATTTTCAAACAAATCCTTTCTTCTTGGATAATCCAGACAGTTCCATGAAGCTGAGCCTGCGTCTATCCAGACATCAAGAATGTCAGGAATTCTCTCTTTTTCAGAGCCGCACTTGCATTTTATCTTCACTTCATCAATCCATGGCTTATGCAAATCTTCTGGAAGCCTGCCTGCAAGCTTTTTTAATTCATCAATCGAGCCAATAACAACATAATCATTGCATTTATTGCATTTCCAAATTGGCAATGGAGTTCCCCAATATCTCTGCCTTGTAATGCCATTATCCCTCAAATTAGCAAGCCAGTTGTCAAAATTCCTTGAGCCTGCAAAATCAGGAATCCATTTTATCCCCCTGTTGAGCCCCCTCATCCTGTCCTTCAAGTCCTCGATTTTGAAGAACCATTGTGTGGTTGTCCTGTAAATTACCGGGTTTTTGCAGCGCCAGCAGTTGGCGTAATCGTGCTCAACTTTCGTTTCAGCAACCAGCATTCCTTTTTTCCTTATCTCCTCTATGATTTTTTTGTCGTCTTTTTTCGCGACAAACCCCCTGAAAAAAGGGATTGAATCGTCAAATATTCCCCTTTCAGTCAGTATGTTGAAAGGCGGAATGTTATTGCGGTGCCCTATCTCATAATCTTCA
>CAYOWR010000078.1:0-4470 GCA_964407725.1 uncultured Methanosarcinales archaeon | reverse complement strand
CAACAACGATAGCTAGGTACGTGATAATAATCGTTATCAATGATATTATGACGTGCTCAAACTGGTCTAAGAGGTTCTGCCTTATGCCCAAAGGAATCACTGCCAGCCTTATGCCAATCAGCAATAGCATCAACGATATTGGTTTGTTAGTTTTGCTTACAATCAAGTCATCAATTTTCGTCTTTGTTTTTAGGGTTAATCTGAGAATGAGCCTTGTAGAAATCAGGACAACAAGCTCTGAAAGAATGAAGAACACAACTAATATTACAAAAGAGTAAAGATACTTGTTGCTTTGAACGAAAGAAATATACTTGTCAAATACCATATCAGATGAAAGAATTATCTTATTAATAAAGATTACTTTTTCTCAATCACTTGTATTGTGCATGAGCAGGGCAGTTTTTTAGAAGCCCTTTCCAGTGCCTGCTTTGCAACTCCAAGATTCTGCTTGTCAACTCTTACCTGAAATATTGTCTGGCCTTTCCTAACTCTTGCAGCAACTCCAATGGGCTTTCCAAAGGGATGCGCCATGCCTGAGCTGAATCTGTCAGCTCCTGCGCCTGCTGCAAGTGAGTGCTCCCTCAAAACATGATAAGGATAAACATTAACCTTTAGATGAAAGCCGTTAAGCCCGAGATATGTTTCTAAGAGCTTATTTGATGTCTGCCTTGCGCTTTCTAATGCATTGTCCCTAATATTTAAGTCAGATTTTGATAAAAGATTTAATGTGTATTGAAAACTTTTGCTCGCATCACCTGTGTTAAATCTGACAACTTTTGGATTAGGTGTCGTTCTAATGTAAGATTTAGATTTGAATTTTGAAGTCCTTGTGTAAGGCCTTTTCAATCTTCTGTAAGCTACAAACTTCCTTATTCTTGCCATGAAGAAATGGATTTAACGGTAGTTTTTAAAGGTTGCTATAAAATTTATAAATTAGAAAACTTTATAAACAAGCATATTAAATTAATATTATACCAAGATATTGCTGGGAAAAGAGGTGAATGGATGCATAAAAAGGCTTCTTTAGAAATTTCAATACAAGCTATAGTAATTGTTGTCTTGGCAATGACTCTTCTCGGATTAGGATTAGGATTCATAAAAGGAATGTTTGGTGATATTTCCGGCTTGTCAAGGGCAACTTTTGACAAGATACAGGATCAATTGCAAAGAGACCTTACAAACAGCAATGAAAAGCTTATTTTTTCCCAGACAAAGATAAATATTGAAAGGGGCAAATCAACATTGCTTGGATGGGGCATAAGAAATGACGGCAATCAACAGCTTGACTATTGGGCGGAATTCACAGCAGTAAAATGCCCAAAAACTAATTGCCCCAGTGATGATGAATTAAATGTGGGGTGGTTTACCTTTAAATATAATCCAGGAGGTGTAAAGGAAGAATTGCTTTACACTGTAGATGCAGCGGAGCAGCAAGTGATAAGAGTTGACTTGAGTGTGCCTAAAGAGAACACAGAAACTGGATTATACTTAATTGATTTGACAATTTATGATGCTGAAAGCAATCAAAAATACGCATCAACTGACTTATTTGTAACAGTGACTTAGAACAATGAAAAGAAGGCTATCAGAACAGCAGGAATTTGAAATCATGAAGCTTGTCTTGGACAAATTTTTATGGCTAGGGTTTGGCATCATGGCTTACGGCCTGTTCTTGATGTATGATTTAGGTTTCCAGATTGGCCTGGCATGGATAATTGCAGGGGCAATCATACTATTATTGTTTACATGGATTGTAGTAAAGGAATACGAAGTCATAAAATAAAAATTTAATTTCTTTGTTCTTTTTGATATGCATAATATAACTCATTAATAATTACGATAAACATAAACAATAAATAGATAAAACAAAATCCAATAATAATAAATGTAATAAAAATCTTCGTTAATGAATTAAAAAATATTAAAAATTGAGAATAACAATACACTGACGAAAAATTCAATAACGATTAAAAAATCAAAAAATAACGAGAACGACCTTGCGCTGCAAAGGAAAAATAGGTAACCCGTTATCGCTTACTTTAGCCAATATCAGAACTATGAGGGGCACCCATTCTACTCAGGAGAGCGCATGGGTCTCATGTTGATTTAAAAATAAATTCGTAATAAGTTTATATTAATGTTGGTTTAAAAATATTATTTAAAAAGAGCAATTTTCTTAATTTTTCATAAGCTTTAAATATAACAAGCAATTAAGCTCAAATATGAATCATGACGAGCCTCATTTTGAGAAAAGAATGCAAAAGTTTTCTCCCGTCAAGAAATGCCCGAAATGCGGACAACTAAGCTTGTCATTCAAAAACAATGAGGTATATTGCGAAAATTGCGGCTACACAGAAAAAGTGCCGACAGTAAGGTGAGCAAATGAGCATGCATTTCAAGGATCAAAGGGTTGGAGTTTTTGTTGATGTGCAGAACATGTATTATTCTGCAAAGAACCTGTACAATGCAAAAGTCAATTTTGCGCAGATTTTGAAGGCTGCTGTAGGCAACAGGAGCCTGATAAGGGCAATTGCATATGTAATAAAAGCTGACATCAAGGAAGAGCAGAATTTCTTTGACGCATTGGAAAAAATAGGATTTGAGGTCAAAGCAAAGGACCTGCAGATTTTTGCAGGCGGCGCAAAAAAAGGAGACTGGGACATTGGATTGGCAATGGATACAATTGAACTAGCTCCAAAGCTTGACACTATTGTTATTGTCAGTGGTGATGGTGATTATGTTCCTTTGGTCCAGCATCTGAGGCACGCGCTTGGCTGCAGGATAGAGGCCATAGCATTCGGAAAATCCAGCTCTGCCAAATTGAAGGATGCATGCGACTCATTTGTGGATTTGGACCTTGACAAGAGAAGGTATTTAATTAATAGATAACAAATAATAATATTGTATAAAATGCTTGAAGTATCAAAAAATAATTTTGAAAATGAAGTTTTAAAAAACAAGCTGCCTGTTTTGGTGGATTTTTGGGCGCCATGGTGCGGGCCCTGCAGAATTGTTAGCCCGACACTGGGAAAATTGTCAAATGAGTACACAAACAAGCTTGTTTTTGCAAAGCTGAATGTGGATGATAACCAGGAAATAGCTGCGCAGTTTGATGTCAGGGGAATTCCGTGCATGATAATCTTCAGGAATGGAAATGAGCTTGACAGAATTATTGGAGCTTATCCTGAAGAAACGCTTAGAAAAAAGATAGATTTGGCATTAGCCAAAGCATAAGCCTGAATTAAATATACAGGCAAAAATTTAAAAACAACAAGAGGTAGGTAACAATGAGAATAAATCAGCTGAACCCCTTTTTTGAGCTAGAAGAGATAGCTCCGGATTTTGAGTTTGAAGCTCAAGTTCTGGAAAAAAACAACAGGGAGGCTGATTTGCTGATTAAGAAAGGATATAAGATAAAAAAATCTGTTTGGAAAGGGCTGATAGCATCATAGATGTACAAGGCAAAATTATGGGACGAGGACAAGTGGAATATTCATTCTGGCAGCTATAATTCTTCAAAATACAGCTCGCCTCTTGACAGAAAGGAAGACAAGCAGTATCAAGAGCAGAAGTATGGATCAAAGGAAAAAAATTTGTCTTCCGACTACATGAGAAAAGAGGAGCAAAAAGAGGAAAAGGAAAAGAAAGAAAGCCTGTTTGAGGAAGAAGAGGCAAAAAAAGATGAGCCATTGAAGGAAGAGGACATACCTATTAAAGCCGCAAAAGAGATTTTCTCAGAGAAAAGATTTGAAGAAAAAAAAGAAAAGCCAAGAAAAGACCTAAATTCAATTGAAGATGCTATCAAGAAAGCGATAGAACAAGAAAAGAAAGTTCTCATGATGGATTAGCATGAAATTTCTCACAACTGCAAAAATCCTGCTCATACTAATTTTACCTGCCTTACTATTTCTTCTGGCAACGAATCTTGCGGGATTCAATACTTCATTTTACAAAGAGAAATTTCAGCAATATAACGTAGAAAAAAATGTTCCTCAAGCAGAATCATTGCATAGCAAAGTTATTGATTTCATAAGCGGCAACTCAAATAGCCCTCCAAATGAGTTCAATGAAAAGGAAAAGCAGCACCTATGGGACGTCAGGAATGTTATAAAATATGGAAAAATATTATTGTATTTTTTAGTTATTTTATTTATTGCTTTATTGCTGTTCTCTGCATTCATCATTAAAGCGAATAACGCTATTACAAATTTTATAGGAAAAATTTTTCTTTATGGCGGAATTTTGACAATCGTGATTGCAGGGATTTTATTTTTCCTGATTAATTTTGATTTTTCAAGGACTTTTGAGGCATTTCATCAGACATTTTTCAAGCCAGGCACTTATGTGTTTGATGCAAAAGAGACTATTGTAAATCTTTATCCCGAGCAGCTATTCATGGCCTTGGGGTTGAGAATTTCAAAATGGGTTGCTATATCTGCAGCATTTATTATATTAACAGGCATATTATTG
>CAYOWR010000077.1:0-4507 GCA_964407725.1 uncultured Methanosarcinales archaeon | reverse complement strand
ACTTATTACATATGCCCAGAATGCAATTTTGCATACAAGGACAAAGAAACAGCACAAAAATGTGAAAATTGGTGCAGAGAGCACCATAGCTGCTCGCTAGAGATTACAAAACATGCTGTTGAGATAAAATAAGGGTAATACAATGCCATTTGGAATAACGCAAATTCGCCGCGAATTTGCGGGATTGAAAATTGTCGGACTAAAGCCAATATTAAACCGACAATTTTCAATAAAAAAGCATGCAGATTTCAATAACGCAAATTCGCCGAAATATTATAAATTGAGCGAATTTGCGGGATTGAAAATTGTCGGGCCAAAGTCCGAGGTATTAAACCCGACAATTTTCAATAAAAATAACTATAGGCATTTTATTCTTGGTTGTGATGTAGGCGGAACAAATACAAGAATAGGATTTTTTGGCATTAATAATCATCCAAAATTGCTTATCTCGTTTCACTTCAAAAGCAGGGAGCTAAAGAATCTTTCTGATGCGATAAATAAAGTTCTTGGGCATATAAAAAGAGATTATGGAATAAAAATAACAGAATCTGGTATTGCAGCCGCTGGCCCTTTGAGTTCTGGCAGGAATAAGGTAAAAATAACTAATATAGAATGGGGAATAGACAAAAATGATTTGCTAAAAAAGACCAAATTAAAGAAAATAATGCTATTGAACGATTTTGAAGCTATAGGTTATGGAATAAATATGCTTAATAGAGGTGACATAAAAATAATCAAAAAATCAAAAAAAATTCCAAATGCTCCAATTGTTTTGATAGGCGCCGGCACGGGCCTTGGAAGAAGCACATTGATTTATGATGCTCATTTAAAATCTTATATCCCTATAGCTTCAGAAGCCGGACATATAGACTTTTCTGCTAAGAATGAAGAAGAATTTGATTTGATAGATTACATTAAAAAGAAAGAAAAACTAAGTGCTTTTGTAAGTTTCGAGCATTTTCTCTCAGGGCACGGTCTAGTTGATATTTATTACTTCTTAAGGCACAAAGATAAATCAAAGACAAAATATGCAAAAGAGATTGATGCAGCAGAAAGCAAGCCAGAACTCATATCAAAGTACAGAAAAATTGACAAAACATGCAGAAAAACTTTTACCATATTCCAAGAAATATATGCAAGGTTTGCAAGAAACTGCGCTTTGGACTGCCTTCCTTATGGAGGGTTTTATATAACAGGAAAGATAGCAGTCAATAACAGCGAGATTTTCAATCAAAAATTTACAAAGGAGTTTGAGCGAAATTACAAGTTAAGCTACATCTTGAAGAGAGTTCCTATATATGTAATACTTAACTATAATGTGGGGATGCTTGGCGCTGCTTTTGCATATCACATACAAAGTAAAAAATCCCCAGCATTATGACAAGGCATATAGCATTAGGCAATGGAAGTTTATTGGTCAATATAGACAAATGGCTTCAAGTCAGGGATTTCTATTACCCGCATGTTGGAGAAGAAAACCACCTGCTTGGTCATGCCCATAGAATCGGAGTTTTTGTAGACAATAAAATTTTTTGGATTAATGAAGATGATTGGGACAGAAAATTGGTGTATAAAAAGCACACTTTAGTAAGTGATTGTTTAGCAATAAACAAAAAAATAAAAATTGAACTGAAAATAAACGATTGTGTTGATTGCGACAAAAATATTTTTTTAAAGAAAATTGTTGTTAAAAATTTATCGAATTCAGATAGAGAAGTTAAGATTTTCTTCCATCACGATTTTCATTTATATGGAGATGGTATAGGAGACACTGCTGGTTACGAGCCAACAAAAAACACAGTCTTTCACTATAAAAGAAAAAGGCATTTTTTGATTAACGCTGTTAATGCAAAGTCTGAATTAAAGGAAGGCAAAGGGGATATTTTTGAGTATAATGTTGGAACAGCTGATATGCATACAATAAATGACGCAAATGACGGATTTCTTGAAAAAAACCCAATTGCGCAAGGACAAGTTGATTCTATAATTTCTGTCAAGATTGATGTTAGTGCTAATCATGAAGAATGTATTTACTACTGGATTTGCTGCGGAATAGATTTTGAAGAGGCTATTAAATTAAATTCCTTTATAATGAGCAAGACGCCACAAGCGCTGATGCAGGAAACAGAAATGTGCTGGCTAGGGCTCTCCAACAAATGCAAAATAGACTTCGCGGATTTGGATGGAATCATAATCGATGAATTCAAGAAATCAATTTTGATAATAAGAACTCAAATTGACAAGCATGGCGCAATAATAGCAGGCAATGACTCTGATAATTTGCAGTTTAATAAAGATACATACAGTTATGTATGGCCAAGAGATGGCGCTTTGATTGCCTTGGCGCTTCAAAAAGCTGGCTACTCAGAATTATCTGAAAATTTCTACATTTTCTGCAGGAACATCATATCAACTTTTGGATGCTTTTTACATAAGTACAATCCAGACGGCTCTTTGGGAAGTTCATGGCATCCATGGATTAAGGACAACAAGCCGCAATTACCCATACAAGAAGATGGAACTGCTTTAGTCATTTATGCGCTTTGGGACTATTATGAGAGAACAAAAGATAAAGAGTTTATCAAAAAATTATACAAGCCACTGATAATTAAAGCGGCAGACTTTATGGTTGATTATATAGATAAAAATTCAAATCTGCCTTTGCCGAGCTATGATCTTTGGGAGGAAAGGCACGGCATTTTCACTTTTACATGCTCAGCTGTTTATGCTGGTTTGCTTTGCGCCTCAAAATTTGCTGATTTGTTCAAGGAAAATAATAAAGCAGAACTTTACAAAAAAACTGCTGAAAAACTGAAAGAAGCAATGTTTAATTATATGTTTGATAAGGAAGGCAATAGATTTCTCAGGGGAATTAATTTTGAAGATAGTAATTTGATAAAAGATCAAACTGTGGACAGCAGCTTATACGCGATTTTCGGATTTAATGTGCTTGATGTAGATGACAAAAGAGTAGAAGAAACTATGAAAGCTGTAAAAGAAAAGCTTTGGGTTAAAAATATTGGTGGATTAGCAAGATATGAAAACGATGCATATCACAAAATTGAGCATAAGCATTATGTTGGCAATCCATGGTTTGTATGCACTGCATGGCTTGGCAAGTATTATGTTGCAAAAGCCAAAACAAAAGAAGAGTTAAAAGAGGCATTAGAGATAATAAAATGGCACATGAAAAATTCCCTTTCAACTGGAATAATGCCAGAACAGATTAATTCATTTACAGGAGAGCCTTTATCTGTTAGTCCATTAACGTGGAGTCATTCGGAGTTCGTGGATTTGGTTTTAATGTATGTTGAAAAATATAAGCAGTTTAAGGCTTAAAATCAATTTTTAATCCTTCAAAGATAAATTGTTATAAATTCCTAATAAATCATTTATGGTAATAAACATGGACACAAAGTTCATGGGAGGAGATATATGGCAGAAGGCAAAGGAAAAGGATGTGGCTGCTAGTTTGCAGCCATTTTTAATTTTTACAATAAACAATAATGGAGGATAAAAAATGGAAAAAGTCAAGAAACAGACAAAGGAAACAACAAAAAGCGGCAGTCAAAAAGTTAAGATATACACAACTACCACATGCCCATGGTGCATGAAGACAAAGGAATTCTTCAGGGAAAACAATGTCAAGTATGAAGAAGCCAATGTTGGCACAAATGAAGAAGCCAGAAACGAAATGTTCCAGAAATCCGGGCAATTAGGAGTGCCTGTTATAGATGTAAATGGAACTATCATTGTGGGCTTCGACAAGGAAGCGCTTAAAAAAGCGCTTAGTATATAAATACCCTATTGTGTTCTGGCTTTATGTACGACACAATTATTATAGGGGCTGGCTGCGCTGGCTTGGGCGCAGCGATGTATGCAGGCAGGCTTAATCTAAAGACTTTGATGATTGGCTCGAACATAGGCGGCACAATAATTTTGACAGATGTTGTGGAAAATTATCCTGGCTTTATAAGACTAACAGGGCAGGAACTGGCTGATAACTTAAGGAAACACGCAGAAGATTATAAAATTGAAAAAGCAGAAGAGAAAGTAATCAAGATCAAACGGGAGCATAACTGCTTTATTGTCGAAACAGACAGTAAGAAAACCTACCAGTCAAAAACAATAATTTTTGCAACAGGAACTGAGTGGCGCAAATTAAATGCGCCAGGCGAAAAAGAATTTGCTAACAAAGGAGTGCACTATTGCGCTTTGTGTGACGGCGCCATATACCAAAATAAGATTGTTGCAGTTGTCGGCGCCGGCGATAGTGCTGCAAAAGAAGCATTGCTTTTATCCCAATATGCGAAAAAAGTTTACATGCTTATAAGAAGAGAAAAGCTAAGGGGAGAGCCAATTAACAATGATAGAGTTGCAAAAAATCCGAAAATTGAGGTTATAACAAAAGTAAATATCAAGCAAATTGTTGGAGACAAGATTGTAAAAGGAGTTATTATTGATAAAGCAATTAATGGAAATAATAAATTGGGCTTGGATGCTGTTT
>CAYOWR010000076.1:0-4673 GCA_964407725.1 uncultured Methanosarcinales archaeon | reverse complement strand
CTTCTTATATTTACATCATCCTTACTGCTTGCAATTTTCGGCTCGAGTACCAAATCCATTCTGCTTGGCACCAAGACAAGAGTTTTTGATTTTGGAATTATTACAATAACCTCAATTCAAGTTGCGGTAATATTTTCTGCAATTATACTATTTTTATTGCTGTGGCTTATATTAAAAAAGACAAAGCTTGGAAAGGCAATGCGTGCCTTGGCTGACAACAAGGATGTAGCCCAAGTTGTTGGAATTAATCCTGAAAAAATATATAACTATACTTTTGTAATTGCTGCATTACTTGCTGCCATAGGGGGAATGCTTCTGGGTGTTGAACAAAACCTTTACCCAAGAATGGGAATTTTGATAATAATAAAAGGATTTGTCAGCTCTGTTGTTGGCGGCCTAGGATCTGTGCCAGGCGCTATTATAGGCGGTTTTTTCATTGGGTTGGCTGAGAATCTTGGCATATGGTTTCTGCCGAGCAGTTATAAGGATGTGATTTCATTTGGCGTTATGCTATTATTTTTATTATTCAAGCCGCATGGCATTCTCGGGGTGAAAATGAGAGATGATTCATGATTATCTAATATCAGAATTAATATTATTCTTTATTTTCATAATCATTGTTATGTCCTTTAATCTCACTTTTGGGTTTACAGGTTTAGTCAATTTAGGGCATATGGTCTTTTTTGGCATTGGAGCCTATTCTTCTGCCTTGCTCACATTGCACGGAACACCTTGGTATGTTGCCGTTGCATTATCAAGTCTTATTGCTGCTGGATTAGGGGCAATAATCGCGGCCATAACAGTCAGGCTTAAAGGGGATTATTTCCAGATTGTAACTTTGGGATTGGTGTTCATAGCAATAACTATTTCAAGAAACTGGATTTCACTGACAAGAGGCGCTTTAGGATTGCCAGGGGTGCCCAGAATATTAAGTAATAATTTTCATTACATGATTTTTATTTTGGTAATAACTGTTATATGTGTAATATTTTTCTATTGGCTTACTAGGTCAGAGACAGGCAAAATATTCCAGGCTATCAGGGATGACGAGACTGCAGCTATGATTTTGGGAAAAAATACTTATCTTTACAAAATATTATCAATAACAATCTCAACATTTTTTGCAGGGATTGCAGGAAGCTTATTCGTACACTATATCCAGTTTGTGGATCCAACTATTTTTGACCTCGAATTTTTTGTCATAGTATTGGCCATGCTTATCGTGGGCGGTCTGGCTTCAATCAAAGGTTCTGTTGTGGGCACCTTGGCTCTTTTTATTTTGATAGATTCCTTGAAATTTGTTATTGTCAAACCAGAATTAATCGGTGCCTTGAGGCAAATGCTATTGATGGTCATTATAGTGCTAATACTAATTTTCAGGCCAAGAGGAATATTCGGAAAAGTTGATGTATGATGCTATCATTGAAAAATGTGTCAAAAAGTTTTGGCGGAGTAAAAGCTATTGATAAATGCAGTTTTGAAGTAGAAGAAAATAAAATTACTGCTTTAATTGGTCCAAATGGAGCCGGCAAGACAACCGCTTTCAATATAATAAGCGGATTAACACGGCCAGATTCTGGAACAATTAGATTGATGAGGAAAAGTATCACTGGGATGCCTGCCTACAAGATTGCACAGTGTGGAATAAGCAGAACTTTTCAGCTTACAAAAATTTTCAGGAACCTTAGCATTAGGGACAATATGCTTATAGCCAAAAGAGCTACTGATAATGAGATCAAAACTATACTAAAAAACATTTATTTTGATAAATCACTTGATACAATTGCTTCTGAACTTTCGTATGGTCAGCAAAGATTGTTGGAGCTTGCAAGAGCCTTGCTCATGTCCCATACTTTATTGATGCTAGATGAGCCAACTGCAGGAGTGAATCAGAAAATAAGGCAGGAGTTCAAGACAATCCTGAGAAATTTGAAAAAAGAAGGCAAGACTGTATTATTGATAGAGCATGATATGGAATTTGTCATGGACATAAGCGATACTGTGATTGTATTGAACGAAGGCAGGGTTTTGAGAGAGGGCAAGCCTAAAGAAATTGTGAAAGACAAAAAGGTTTTGGAAGCTTATTTAGGGAAATAATATGAAAAAGAAGAACTTAATTTTTGTTATAATTATTGTATTGCTTGTTGTGGTATTTATTTATATAAACATGCCCATGAAAATCAGCCAGAATGGAATGGAGATTGAAGTAGTAGCAGAAAATTTGGACACGCCTTGGGGCATTGACTTTCTGCCTGATGGAATAATCATTTTTACTGAAAGAAGCGGAAAGGTAAGCATTTTAGACGATGGAGAAGTTAAGGTTGTTGCAAACCTTGATGTAAGCGAAGTAAGCGAATCCGGACTGCTTGGCATTGCAGTAGATCCTGATTTCAATAAAAATGGCTTTGTATATGTTTATTATACGCATGAAAATGGAAACAGAATTTCAAGATTTGAATTGAATGATAAATTTGAGAATGAATTTGTGTTGCTTGATAACATCCCGAATGCAAGGTTTCATGACGGCGGAAGGCTTAAATTTGGTCCTGATGGAAAGCTTTATGCCACAACAGGGGATGCAACTATTCCATCATCTGCCCAAGATGTTAATTCTTTAGCAGGAAAGATTTTAAGAATGAATAAAGATGGCATTATTCCAAAAGACAATCCATTTGGAAGTTACGTATTTTCTTACGGCCACAGAAATCCTCAGGGATTAGCATGGCATCCTGCAACCAATCAATTGTATGCTTCAGAGCATGGCCAGACAAGAAATGATGAAATAAATATTATTGTTAAAGGCGAGAATTACGGATGGCCAGTTGAAGAATGTGAAGCAACGAATTATCAAAGATCAGTTAGATGCTACAATGAATTTACTCTTGCTCCTTCAGGAATTGCATTTTACAATAATAATCTTTACGTTGCTGGTTTAAGAGGAACTCAATTAAGAAAAATCGTTTTTGATAAAGACGGCAAAACTATACTTAATGAAGAAGAATTATTCAACGACCTTGGCAGAATAAGAGAAGTTGTAGAGCATGATGGTTATTTGTATATTGCCACCAGCAACAGAGATGGCAGGGGAATTCCAAAAATTACTGACGATAAAATAATACGTGTTAAGTTAAATTATGAAAAATAAACAATCCAATAAAAAAATAATTACACAATGATAAAATACGCATTAACGATTGAAAAATTTCAAAAATAAAAATAATAAAATCAGATTAATATGCTGTCAATAAAAAATCTTGAGTCAGGATATGGAGAAATGCAAATATTGTTTAATATCAGCTTAGATGTGAAGCCAAACGAGATTGCTGTTTTAATTGGGCCAAATGGAGCAGGAAAATCTACATTGCTGAAGAGCATATTCAATCTTGTAGATGTGTATAAAGGCAATATCACTTTTAAAAACAAAAATATAACAAAAATACCAACGCATGAGTTGATTGAATTAGGCATAAGCTATGTTCCGCAAGGAAGGCAGGTTTTTCAGACATTGACTGTTAAAGAAAATCTTGAGATGGGCGCTTTCTTGACAAAAGAAAAAGATTTGATTGAGAAAAGAATGAATGAAGTTTTAGAAAAACATTTTCCTGATTTGAAAAAGAAGCTTAATGATTACGCATTCACTTTATCAGGCGGACAACAGCAAATGCTAGCAATAGGAAGAGCATTAATGCAGGACCCGCAATTGTTATTGTTAGACGAGCCATCGCTTGGACTGGCCCCAAAAGTAATGAAGGAATTGTTCAAAAAAATCCAAGAAATAAATGAAGAAGGAGTCACAATAATGATAGTTGAGCAGAATGCAAAGCAGGCAACTGCGATTGCTGACAAAATATTCGTTTTAGAAGATGGTAAAATAGCATTAAGCGGAGATAAATCACTTTTAAAAACCAAGAAAATACAGCATATTTATCTGGGAGGGCACTAAATTTTAATTCATTCTAGAACTATTGTTAATAGCAATTAATAAAAAGTTGTTCCATCAGGCATAGACACAAAAAATTGTAATTATGTATGTGGTGGTCTCATTGGAACATGTCGCGGATAATTTTTAGGTTTATTGTAAACCTCAATAGCTAATTCTATCATTTCATCTAAAGATTCTCTTGTGTGTAACAAACCTTCATTTGTAGTCACTTGAAGAAGTTCTAATTCGTCTTCTCCCCTTATTACACCTAATTCCAATTCATATTTTGGCATAGGTAAAAATGCACTCCAGCGATGGTCAGGTCCTGCATTTAATCTTTCTGCTAATTCACCATATTCTGCTGGTGCCGATGAAACTGAAAGTATAATATAATTGCCCACAGGAGAGGGCATTGATCTTAATAAAACAGTAATCTCTCCAGTCTGTTCCGTATGCAAATCTTTCTCTGCAACACCAATTCCCCGACCTTCTAATCGCCTTGCTATGCAAGCAATAATCTCTATTTCAGATAGTCTTTCTGCATCTGCCACTTAAACCACCAAAATTATTATTTTTTTATGAAAAAATTGTTCTACTTTTATTAATTTATCGTATTAATAATCTAATTCACTCTGAAATCAATCTTATAAGGCTTAACTTTTTAAATCAAGTAAATCTTCTGCTTTTATGCCCAAGCACAACGTCTCAAGAGCAATGTCCACACAGCATCCTGATAATGTGAATAATCCTT
>CAYOWR010000075.1:803-4700 GCA_964407725.1 uncultured Methanosarcinales archaeon | reverse complement strand
AAAATTATATAAGGGTTGTATGGGTGGGTTTGCAACCAGAAGAAAAAGTTTTAGACGTGCAGAAACGTGTTGATGAAGTGCTAAAGCCATTTTTCAAAAAAGAGAAAGATTTCAAGGCCCACATAACACTGGCAAGAGTCAAATATCCAGAAGACAAGAAATCATTTGTTGAGCAAGTAAAGAGTATAAAGGTTGAAAACAAGAAAATTGAAGTTAAAGATTTTAGACTGGTAAAATCTACATTGACGCCGAAAGGGCCTGTTTATGGGGATTTGGAAGTGTTTAGTTCGAACGATTTTTGAGTCATCACAAAATTTAAAGAATGTAGTATTAAAAAAGGCCTTATGTACTTCAAGCCTACAAAATTAAAGGTCGTGCTTAGCATATTATTGTTGCTTATACTGATAATTCTTAGCATCTTCCAGAGTTATCAAGGTTCCAAAATTGTTTGTGAGATCAAATGTCGTCCACTGCATGGAGAGGAACTTCCAGAATGTCCACCTTGCGCATATCCTCAAGAATTTAGATTTGATTATGTTATTCTTCTGTATGCTATCGTTATAACAGCTTCATTTTACTTAATTTATTCGATTTTACAAAAAAGAAATTATTAGCAACATTTTTAAATAGCCCTATAATCCTTTATAGCATTGCCTATGAGATAAAATTTGTCTCAGCAACTGAGAGGCTATAAAATTCAGTTCAGCTTTCTGGACTGTTTAACAAATAATATTAACTCAATAACGAAATAAACAATAAAATAAAAAATTTTTAAAAACGAACGACCTCTTGCAGTAAAGGTGTTGGAGGTAACCCATTTGCAATTTTATTTGTTAATGCATAAATAGGCGAGGGCGAGCGCAATGGCAACAAAAGCGAGCCCGAGCACAAATTAATGTCGCGAAGCGACGGATTGAAAATAAAAAAGTTATAATAAAAATAATTTGTAAAAATGCCAGAAGAAACTTTTTTAGTCCCAAGAGATGTGTACTTGAAATCTGGAATACATATAGGTACAAAGTTCAGGACTGCTTATATGGAGCAGTTTATTTACAAGACAAGGCCTGATGGGTTATCAGTTCTTAATTTGCAAAAAATTGATGAAAGATTGAAGATTGCTGCGAATTTTCTTGCACAATACAATACAGAAGATATCTTAGTCATATGCAGGCGGGAAAATGGGTGGAAAGCTGTTGAGCTGTTTGGAAAATTGAGTGGAGTTAGAACTTATGCTGGAAGGTATCCTCCTGGAATTTTGACAAATCCGAATCTTGAGCAGTACACAGAAGCAAAGATTGTGATGGTTGTTGATGCATGGCCTGACAGAAATGCAATGATGGATTCTGTCAAGGTAGGTATACCAGTAATTGCTTTGTGCGATACAAACAACCAAACAAACTTTATTGATTTTGTTGTTCCATGCAATAACAAGGGCAAAAAGTCACTTGGATTGTTATTTTATATTCTGACAAAAGAATTCCTGAAAGCTAAGGGAAAAATAAAATCTGATGAAGAGCTTCAGTCAAAAATAGAGGATTTCACAGAGGAATAGTCATATTAAATTCAACAAGTCTGTCATTGCTTGTTTTATATTTTTCCCTTTGAATAAGACTTCGTAGGCCTGATTTGTCAACGGCATTTCTATACTGTGCTTAGAGCTATATTCATAAACCGCTTTTGTTGTTGGAATTCCTTCTGCTACCATTCCATGCATCTCTTTTTTAATTTCGCCAAGAAATTTGCCTTTTGCAAGCTGCTCGCCTACAAATCGGTTTCTACTGTGCTTGCTGATGCAAGTTGCGATCAAATCTCCTACCCCAGCTATTCCATAGACTGTGCCTCTCTTTGCTCCGAAATGCCTTCCAAAATTGTTCATTTCCATTAATCCTAGAGTGACTATAGAAGCTCTTGCATTGTCTCCCAAGTTGAATCCATCACAAACTCCTGTTGCTATAGCCGATATATTCTTTAAGGCTCCGCATATTTCAACACCAGAAACATCATTCAATTGATACACCTTAAAATATTCAGTAGCCAGACATTCTGCAACAATCTTGCTTGTTTTCTTGTCTTTGCTTGCAATTACGCTCGCAGTAGGCATTTTTCTGCTTACTTCCTCTGCATGGTTCGGGCCTGATAGAACTGCAACTTTAATCTTGCCCAATTCATCTTCTATAACCCGCGACATTCTTTTTGATGTTGAGTGCTCAATTCCTTTTGTTGCGCTGACTACAATCTGATTATTATAATGAGGCTTCAAATCTTTCAGAGTATTCCTCAAGAATTCGCTCGGCACAGCACTTATTACCATTTCAGATTTATCAACAGTATTTTTCAAAGAAGAATCAGCAATAACATTATTTGAAATTTTTATGCCAGGAAGATATTGTGTGTTTTCCTTCTTGCTTTCAATCTCATTTGCCAACTCTTTCCTTCTTGCCCATAATTTTACATCAAACCCTTTTTCTCCCAATAAAACTGCTAAAGCTGTTCCCCAGCTTCCAGCTCCTATCACAGATATTCTTTGCATTTGATTTAATCAAAATTATATTTTTGTTTTGACAATGCTGCTATTTCATTCATTATTTTTTTTGTGATTTGTCTCAAAAGCTTCTTTGTCATAGATTTATCATAATATTTGTTAAAATACATTGGTCTGCCGATGTTGACTATTGCTCTTTGTAACTTTGGTATATATTTGCCTTTCGGTAAAATTTCGAATGTTCCTATCAAACCTACAGGTATAACAGGGACTCTTGCACTCAGAGCAAGTCTTGCAACGCCGGTCTTTGCTCTTTGCAACTTGCCTGTTAAGCTTCTAGTGCCTTCCGGATGTATAGCGATGATTTTTCCATTGATTAAAAATTTTATTGCCAATCTTATGGCCCCTTTGCCACCTTTTTCCCTGTCTAGGGGGATTGCTCCTGCATAATTGTGCCATGTCGCTTTTAGAGGGTTGTCAAAATGCTCTTTTTTCGAGAGAAAGTGAACTTTCCTGTCTAATTGCTTGACAAAAGTGGACACGATTATGAGATGATCCATATAACTTGCATGATTTGCCGCTATTATAAATGAGTCATTTTTTGGAATATTTTTCAGTCCATTCACTTTATCCACCCATAAATCGATTATAGGAAGGATTATTATTTTCCCAATTGTGTAAACCATTTTAGTAATTGTATTTTTGCCCTATTAATGATGCTATTTCCTTCATTATGCTTCTTGTGACTTCTTCCAAAATCTTTTTGGTTGGTTTTTTTTCATAATATTTTTCAAAGTGTATTGGCTTTCCTATTCTTACTTCGCATCTGTTGAACGTCGGAAATTTCTTGCCTTTGGGCCAGACTTTATGCGCATCTTTGATGCCCGCGGGCACAACAGCTGCTTTTGATTCCAATGCAAGCCTCGCAATCCCGTTGAATGCTTTTTGCAGTCTGCCGTCTTTGCTCCTTCCTCCTTCAGGAAACATCATAAGTATCCTTCCGTTTCTCAGGAACTCGACTGCTGCCTGCATTGACCTTTCATTGAATTTTTGGGCATTTTTTTCCTTGTTCACATGTAGAGGTATTCCTCCCCATTTTTTCATGAAATATTCCACCAAAGGGTATCTCCAGTAAGTGCTGTCTATAAGCGCGCACATTTTCTTGTTTAGTTTTGGCACTAGTATAGAGGGCAAGAGAAATGCATCAAAATAGCTTGTATGATTTGCCGCTATGATGAATGGTGTGTCTCTGGGAAGATTTTCCACACCATACACTTCCCTTATCCAGAGATTGTAGATCGGGCAGATTATCATCTTTGAAATAGGGTAAGCCATAGCTAGAAATATTGGATAATCCATTAAAAAGGTTTCGCAATATATTTAATAAAAAAAGAAAATCTAAGGACGTTTATTCA
>CAYOWR010000075.1:0-793 GCA_964407725.1 uncultured Methanosarcinales archaeon | reverse complement strand
TTGTTTATTTTTGGTATTAATATTGAATGCATAAGTAGCGCATCATAATAGCTAGCGTGATTTGCTACTATAATAAACGGCTTGTCTTTTGGGACATTTTCTATACCTTCCACTTTTCTAAGCCATAAGTGGTATATTGGAGGCAAAAATATCTTTGCTATCGGGTAAGCCATGCATAGAAATATTTGATATCCCATTAAAAATGTTTTGGTCAAGAACTAAAAAATCATGAAAATGAATTAAAAAAATAAATTAAAAAACGTTTATTCAACATCCTTTATCCCAGATTCATCAACATAGAATCCACATTCCGATTCCGGCATATTAGGACTATCAACCAGCTTTGCAACTCTTGTTCCTTTCTTCCCCTTTCTCAGGTAAACTCTAAAAGTTGATGCATGCGCTACAATATGGCCTCCAATTGCCTGTGTAGGGTCGCCAAAGAACATATCTGGCTTTGCCATGACCTGGTTTGTTACGTAAACACACAAGTTATGGGTGTCTGCAAGCTTAAGCAAGACATGCATATGTTTGTTTAATTTTTGCTGCCTGTCTGCTAATGTGCCTCTTCCAATGAACTCTGCCCTGAAGTGGGCTGTCAAGGAATCTACTACAACCAGTTTGACGTTAAGGCCTTGCTTTTTTATCAAATCTTCAACCTTTTCTGCCAGCAGCATTTGATGGTCAGAATTATAAGCTCTTGCAACCTTGATATTTTTTAAGACTTCATCCGGGTTCAAGCCTGCTCCTTTCGCCAGCTGAATTATCCTTTCTGGCCTGAAAGTGTTTTCAG
>CAYOWR010000074.1:0-4741 GCA_964407725.1 uncultured Methanosarcinales archaeon | reverse complement strand
AAAGGGCAATACTCTCACTATAAGAAAATTCGCAGTAAAGCCTTGGACCATAACAGACTTTATAAGGGAAAAAACTATTTCTTATGAGGCTGCAGCACTGCTATGGCAGGCTGTGCAGAATGAATTGTCTGTAATAGTTGCCGGTGGCACAGCTTCTGGAAAAACCAGCATGTTGAATGCTATAGCCAATTATTTTCCGCCAAATCAGAGAATATTATCGATAGAGGACACCAGAGAATTAATGCTGCCAAAGATACTTCATTGGGTGCCAATGGAAACAAGGCTTGCCAATCCAGAAGGCAAAGGCGGCATAGAGATGCTGGATTTGATTGTAAATTCATTGAGAATGAGGCCTGACAGGATAGTGGTGGGAGAAATAAGAAGAAAAAGAGAGGCAGAAGTTTTATTCGAGGCGATGCATACAGGTCATTCTGTTTATGGGACATTGCATGCAAATAATGCCAGAGAGACAATAAACAGGCTTACCACACCGCCAATAGATCTGCCAAAGCAGATTCTATCAGGACTTTCGCTTATTGTTGTGCAAAACTTAAACCGAAGAACAGGCAGGAGAAGAACTTTGCAGATAGCAGAAGTGCTTCCTGATGGTGACGCAAGAGTTTTGCTGCAGTTAAATGCAGTAAAAGACCAGATGGAATTTATAAATGAGCCAGTTGCGATTTTAGAAACTCTGAATTTGTATACTGGACTTTCAAAGGATGAAATTTCAAATGACATTCAATCCAAAATTGCTGTGTTGAAATGGATGGTAAAAAATAATATAACAGACATAAATAAAATAGGGCTTGTAATGTCAAGATACTACCAACTCAAGCCGGTTATGCAAGCAAAGGGTGTCTGAAATCAGCCTTGCCGACAGACTAGTCTTGTTTTTCCCAAATCTTAAAAGAGATTTGAGGATAGCCCACTTAAGGCGTTCTCCTGCGCAGTTTATAAATAAAAACCTGAAAATTGCTGCGTTGTACTCAGCTCTCTTCACAGTTCTTTTTTTTTTCATTTTGAAAAAAGCAAATTTGTCCCCGATTTTGCTTATTCCGATATTCATGGCGCTTTTTATCCTTTTGCTTCAATATTTTATAATAGCCATCAAAGCCAGGATAAGAAAACGGGAGCGCGAAATTGACAGGGAAGTTCTTTTTGTTGGAAGGTACCTGCTCGTAAAGCTTTATTCCGGAAGGCCTTTGCTAAACGCGCTAATAGAGACTGCAAAAAGCCGAGGCATCACTGCTAAGTACATAAAAGAATTGGTGGATGATATAGGCACAGGAAGCACGATTGAAGAAGCATTGAACAATGCAATGATTTACTCGCCTTCTGAAAAGCTGAGAAAAATTCTGTTTCATGTAAATAATGCCCTTCAGCTTGGAATTGATGTGACTAAACCCTTAGAAGCAGTGCTGGAAGAAATAACGAAAGATGAAGAACTTGAGATTAAAAAATACGGCAAAAAATTGAATACTCTAGTTATCTTTTATATGCTTGGGGCTGTAATCACACCCTCATTGGGGGTTGCTATCTTTATAGTTGTGGCAAGCTTTCTCAGCTTTCCAATTTCACTTCAAGGCTTGTTGATCATCGTCCTATTTATAGTGATATTGGAATTTATCTTTATGACACTTTTCAAATCAATAAGGCCTTTGGTGAATTTATAGCATGGCATTCAAAATAGTTTTTGTCGAGGAATTTGGCAAGGCATTTGTTCCAAAACGGCTTATACCAACTATGAGAAGCTACATGCTTAAAGCCGGCTTTAATGAAGTGCCATACAAATTTTTTGGATGGCTTTTTTATATTTCCGCATTCATAACGACTTTGATATTTATCTTGTTTATATTTCCTTATCTTAATCAAAATAAGTACTCGCCTTTGGAAATCTATATTTATTCGTTCTTGGGCTGGTTTTTAGTCCAATTATTTTTTGCAGTATTATTTATCATGTTAGTATATTTTTATCTCGATATAAAGATATATTTTCGTACAAAGCAGATGGAAGAGCAGCTTCCTGATTTTCTCCAAGTGCTCTCTGCAAATTTAAAAGGCGGAATGACTTTTGAGCATGCATTATGGAGCGCGATAAAGCCCAGATTTGGAATTCTAGGAAGTGAGATGGCAAAAACCTCAAAAAAAGTAATGACTGGTTACGATATAAGCAAGGCGTTGACTGACCTTTCGGACAAATACGACTCGCTTATGCTCCGGAGGACTGTGGATTTGATTGTAAGCGAGGTAGAAAGTGGCGGGAATATAAGCGCGCTTATAGACAGACTTGTCGACAATTTAAAGGAAACAAAAGAATTAAAAGATGAGATGACTGCTGCTGCCATTGCCTATGTAATTTTTATCTCAGTAATTGTTATTGTCATAAGCCCTTTGCTTTTTGCGTTATCTTTTCATCTGCTTCAAGTGCTGGCGGGCTTTATTAATAAGCTATCCGCTGCTACGCAAAACGTACGAGGATTGCCATTTGTTTTTTCAAAAGTTGCTTTGGACTCTTCACAATTCAGAAAATTTTCGCTCATTTCATTATTCGTCATAGCATTTTTTTCATCCTTAATAGTGGCAATTGTAGAAAAAGGCAATGTCAAAGGCGGAATCAAATACATACCAATTTATATTTTTGGCGCGATGGGATTTTATTTTTTGTTTATGAAAATCTTAAGTCTTGTATTTTCAGGGATAATATAAGAAGTAAAATAAATTTTGAGATATAAAAATAATTTCAGGGCATAAACTTTCAATAAAAACAATAAATAATTTAAAAAATCTTGAACGACCTCTAGCTGCATTGCCGTTAGAGGTGACCCGTTGCCGCTTACTTGTTGCAAATGATAAGGTATGAGGGGCACCTATTAAACTAATACGGCACATGGGTCTCGTATTTTTAAGGGTAATTGATGATTAGATTGTGGGTCAAGTGTATTTATCAAAATATGAATTGTAATAAATTGTTGACAAATATGCAAATAAAAAGGTTTAAATACTATCACAAACAAATTATTTGACGTGAGGGTGGCATGGACAAGTTAGACTTAAGCGTTATTGAGATCCTTTCAAAGAACTCTAGAACTTCATTCATGGACATAGCAAGAAAATTAAAGGTTTCTGAATCTACAATAAGAAAAAGAATCTCAAATTTGGAAAAGAATAACATAATAAAGAAGTATTCTGTTGTGCTTGACACAAGCAAGATAGGGTATGAGAATGTTGCATTAATAGGAGTGGATGTCATGCCTGAAAAATATCTTGATGTCGCAAAAAAGCTTACAGAGCTTGATGGCGTTAAATTTGTCGCATCCTCTGCAGGCGATCACATGTTTATGCTTGAAGCCTGGACTAAAAACCATGAAGATTTGACTGCTTTGTCAAATAAGCTGAAAGGTATTGATGGGGTAACCAGGATATGTCCTGCTGTCATTAAAGAGACTTTAAAGGGCGCATTATAGATTTCTTAATAACGAATTTCGTACTAATTCAAGCGTATATAGGAATACGTCTAGAAAGCTTTAAATATTGCCTATTGGTTCTAAATTAACAATTGTTAAGTTTAAGGTGATTATTATTGGTTTAGATAGAATTATTAAAGGACTTATTGGCGGGCTTGTTGGATACGCAGCAATGTCATTATTGGTGCCATACTATTCTTCATATGCTACATTGGCAAGAACTATAGGAACAGGAACCGGCGTTTATATTGGCGCAACCTACAAACCTTCTGCTTCTAGTCATAGCAAAGCAGCACACTAGCTCAAAATGATAGAATCATTCTTAGTCACATCAAGGGAAACTTTGGAAGCAAGCCTAGTTGTTGGAATCGTGCTTGCATACCTGAACAGAACCAACAATCAAAACTTCAGGAAGACTGTCTATTATGGGATTGTGTTTGGAATCCTTGCAAGTATTCTGTCTGCATTTATTTTCACAATTTTTGCAGTCAACTTTGAAGGCAAAGCAGAGCAGATTTTTGAAGGAACTACAATGCTTATAGGCGCAATTCTTTTGACAACAATGATCCTGTGGATGATGAAGCAGAGGCACATAGCAAAAGAGATTGAGGGAAAGGTCGAAAGGCATCTTACAAGCGCACAGCCATTGTTCTCGCACTTGGGAATCTTCATGCTGATTTTTGTCGCTATTATCAGAGAAGGAGTCGAAACCGTAATTTTCATGAATGCGATAAATTATGCAAGCGGAATAAATTTCATCGGAGGCACTATGGGAATTATTGCTGCAATTGCTGTTGGTTATTTATTTTTTGTAACGACAAGAAAAATAAATTTGAAGAGATTGTTTAATATCAGCAGCGTATTGCTGATACTTTTTGCCGCAGGATTGGTTGCCCATGGAGTTCACGAATTTGAAGAAGCAGGAGTTGTAAATGGCATTGTCGCTCCTTTATTTGATATAAACCACATTTTAAATGAAAAAGGAATTCTTGGAAGCTTCTTAAAGGGATTGTTCGGCTATAACGGAAATCCGAGTTTGCTCGAAGTGATTTCTTACGTTTCTTATTTGGGAGTGATTTTTTTGGTTTATAAAAAAATAGAAAGTTCTAGAGTAAAAACAACTGTTTAGATAGGAAATTTTTTATAGAGTTTAATTATCTTGCTAGCCATGGTTACTTATATTAAAGAGCAAGCACTTATAAATCTTAAAGGACTAATCCGCAAATACAATGAGAATAAGTCAGATAAAGGATTTGCTTCTAATGAAAGCCAAATAT
>CAYOWR010000073.1:0-4860 GCA_964407725.1 uncultured Methanosarcinales archaeon | reverse complement strand
AAAGCATTTTTGGCAAGATGCTCTATTGCCTGCGACCTGTTCCTGATGTAGATGTTGTCGATTATAGAGTCTATGTCCTGCAGTGTTTTTTCATTTATTGTTATTGATACCTTCTTCTTAACCATTTTAATTAGTAGTATAAAGTAGGATAATGGTAAGATATTTAAATAACTTGTTATTTTGGAACATTTATGAAAATTGCGGTAGCAGGTGCTGGGTATGTTGGGCTGGTGACAGCTGCATGCTTTGCAGAGCTTGGAAACGATGTAATCTGTGTAGATATTGATGAGGAAAAAATAAAGAAGCTGAATAACGGCATAATCCCAATATACGAGCCTGGCTTGGACGACATAGTAAAGAGAAATAAGAATGAAAAAAAACTCAGTTTTACAACTGACCTTAAAAAAGCAATAAAAGAGTCTGAAATAATATTCATATGTGTAGGCACTCCTCCAAAAGAAAATGGAGAAGCTGACTTAAGCTATGTTGAGAATGTTGCGCGAACTATAGCTGATGTTATGGATTCTTACAAGCTTGTAGTTGAAAAAAGCACTGTGCCTGTTCAAACAGGAGGAAAAGTTGCTAATACTATAAGAGCATACAATAAACATAAAGTTGATTTTGATGTTGTCTCAAATCCAGAATTTTTGAGGGAAGGCTCTGCTGTCGAAGATTTCATGAACCCTGACAGAATTGTTGTAGGCTGTGAAACAGAAAAAGCAAAAAAATTGATGGAAAAACTTTATGCTCCGTTAAAATCTCCAATCTTATTCACAGACATTAAAAGCGCTGAAATAATTAAGCATGCTTCAAATTCATTCTTGGCAACAAAAATATCCTTCATTAATGCAATAGCTAATATGTGCGAGCTTGCAGGCGCGGATGTTGAGAAAGTGGCAGAAGGAATGGGCATGGACAAGAGAATTGGAAGGGCTTTCTTGAATGCAGGAATTGGTTATGGGGGATTTTGCTTTCCAAAGGATGCAGAGGCATTCATAAGAATATCTGAGAAATTAGGATATGATTTCAAGCTGTTAAAGGCAACACAAGAAATAAACCAGCAGCAAAAGACGCATTTAGTGAAGAAAATTGAAAAAGCATTGTGGGTTGTAAAGAACAAAACTATAGGTGTTTTAGGCTTGGCTTTCAAGCCAAATACAGACGACATGAGGTTTGCCCCTTCCATAGACATAATAAATGAGCTCCAAAAAGATGGTGCTAAAATTAAAGCCTATGATCCAGAATCTATGGAAAAAGCAAGGCAAGTTTTAAAAAATGTGGAGTATTGTAAAAACCCTTATGATGTTGCAAAAGATGCAGATGCTCTATTGATATTGACAGAATGGAGCGAGTTTAAAGAATTAGATTTTAAGAAAATAAAAACCTTAATGAGGCACCATCTAGTTATAGATGGAAGAAACATTTACAATCCGGAAGAGATGAAAATAGAAGGATTTAGCTATATAAGCATTGGAAGAAGTGATGTTTGATGGATGCTGTAATCTCAGGGAAAGAATGTTGTATAAGCAATTTAAATATACATCCGATTAATCATTTTTATTCTGATTTTCCCATAAACACCAGTATTATGGAAAACCAAATTAAAAATAGAAAAAATGAATCTAGTAATTCAAAAGAAGAAACTTCAAACATTCCATTATCAAGAACAGCCCATCAAATCATTCTAGGCAGTCTTCTAGGAGATATGCACTGTAAACGCGAATTTCTGAACTCGAATATTGAGGAAACGCACTCCATAAAACAAAAAGACTATTTAAAATGGAAATATATAAATCTTCAAAAGCACCTAGACTTAAAGTTGTATTTCTTGAATAATCCAATCTGTAAAGCCAATGGTAAGACTTATTCTAGAAAAGAAGGAATAAGGTTAAGGAGCAAAGTTTCAAAAAAATTGAATATTTATCGCGAACTTTTTTATAAAAACAATAAAAAAATTATTAACAACACTATATTATATCAACTAAATACTCTTGGTCTTGCAGTTTGGTATTGTGATGATGGATATTACGATCCCGCAAACAAAACTGTTGAGATTCATACCGAAGGTTTTTCTATAGATGAAAATTTACTTATTAAGAAGTGGTTTAAGGAAAAATGGAATATTTCTATCAACTTTAAAAAAGATCCATCAAAAAATAAAATTCTCTTAAGACTACCCGTAAATGAGTCAAATAAATTTCTAAATCTTATAGAAACTCACGTATTCAAAATGCCAGAATCAATTTGGTACAAACTTGGACATAAATGGGATGGCAATAAATATAAGATATACAATGCTAAGATTAATAAATCAAGAAGAAATAAGATTTATCAAAGTAGAGCTGAAGTAAAAATAATCAGAAATCAACAATCTAGAGAATTCTATAAAAAAAACCTGGATAAGATATTAAAACGAGTTGCACAATACCGCAAAACCGATCGATATAAGACTTACATAAGACAATATACTCAAATGCCTTCAGTTAAAAAAAGAATTAAATTAGCTCAAAAGAAATACAGAACGAAACCAGAGTATAAAATTAAAGCCTCCTTATATAGAAAAGAATACAGAAAAAGACCAGAAGTAATAGAAAAGATTAGGTTATATAATAAAAAAGTAAGAGATAGACGAAGTGGCGGTGATAAAAATTGATGCCATAGTGTTAGCGGCAGGATACGGCACACGCCTATATCCATTGACAAAAGACACCCCAAAGCCTCTTTTAAATGTAGCCGGCAAGCCCATAATTGAGCACATAATAAGCAAGCTTGAGCAGATAAATGAAATTAAAAAGATCTATGTAGTTACGAACAATAAATTTGAAGCCCAATTCAAAGAGTGGCTAAAGAATTTTGACTCAACCAAACCAATAGAAATAATAAACGATGGCACTAAAAGCAATGAAGAGAGATTAGGGGCATTAGGAGATGTAAACTTTCTGATAAACACAAAAAACGTCAATGATGATTTAATTGTCGTTGCAGGGGATAATTTATTTGAGCTTTCATTGGCAGATGCGCATAATTATTTCAAGAAAAGAAAGACAAATGTTATTGTACTGCATGATGTTAAGGATATAGAACTTGCGAAGCAATATGGGATTGTTGAAGTAGAAAATAATATTGTTATAAATTTTGAGGAAAAACCTATAAGCCCAAAATCAACATTGGCTTCTACTGGCATTTATCTTTTCCCAAAGAAAACCATAGAGCTTATAAAGAAATATATTGCTCAAGGCAATAGCTCTGATAAAACAGGGAATTTCATAGAATGGCTGCATAAAAGAGACAAAGTGCATTCTTACATTACAGACAAGAAATGGTATGATATAGGTAGCATAGAGCAGCTCAAAAAAGCAGACAAATATTACAAAGAAAAATGAAAATAGTTCTAATAACAGGCGGAGCGGGTTTTATAGGCAGTCACCTTTGTGAATTTCTCATTGATAAAGGCTATAAAGTAATCGCAATGGACAATCTTGCTACAGGCGATATCAAAAACGTAGAACATTTGAGAAGCAATAAGAATTTCTCTTACATACACCATGATGTAAGCAAGCATATTGTTGTAAATGAAAATTTGGATTTTGTGTTGCATTTTGCAAGTCCCGCTTCTCCAATTGACTATCAAAAAATTCCAATACAAACATTGAAAGCAGGCAGCTTAGGCACACATAATACTCTAGGATTGGCATTAGCAAAAAAGGCAAAATATGTTCTCGCTTCAACATCTGAGGTTTATGGTGATCCATTGGTAAATCCACAGCCAGAAACTTACTGGGGTAATGTAAACCCAATTGGAATTCGAGGCTGCTACGACGAAGCAAAAAGATTTGCAGAAGCGTTGACAATGGCTTATCATAGGATTCACAAGCTTGACACAAAAATTGTGAGGATTTTCAACACTTATGGCCCAAGAATGAGAAAGGATGATGGAAGGGTTGTGCCTAATTTCATAACACAAGCTTTAAACAATAAGCCATTGACAGTTTACGGCGATGGCAAGCAAACAAGAAGCTTTTGCTATGTTGCTGATTTAATAGAAGGGATTTATAGGCTGATGATATCCAATTTGAATGAGCCAGTAAACATAGGAAATGACGAGGAGCATACAATCTTGGAATTTGCAGAGATTATCAAAGAATTGACAAAGAGCAAAAGCAAAATAGTATTTGAGAAACTCCCTATTGACGATCCTCATGTAAGATGCCCGGATATAACAAAAGCAAAAAAAGAGCTTAAATGGCAGCCTAAGATTAAATTAAGAGAAGGACTAGCTAATACTATCGAATGGTTTAAGAAAAATTAAGCATTAAGCCTGCATTATCCTTAGCCTTTTTAACGCAATCCATCCTTTTGTTGCCATATTCATTCCATGCTTTTGCACAAAAGGAACTTTCCATAACTGAAAGCCTATGTTGCCTAAAGCCCTGCCAAAATGCCTTCTTAGGAATAATTGCATTATTTTTTGCTGGCCAATTCTGTAAGCTTTTATTCTTTCCTCTCTTGTGAATTCATCAGTTTCAAAAACAGGCTCTTCGCCCCAATAATGAAGATCATTTAGGAATACTTCTGGCGGAAACAAAAATCTTCCATTTTGCTTCACCCATTCATACATTTCAGTGCCAGGATAAGGAATCATGTTGTAAAATCTTAATTGGTCAACATTAAGCTCTTCAGCAACTATCAAATCCTGCTTAAACCCTTCCCATGTCTCGCCAGGATTGCCAATTATAAAATTAACCTGAGTTTGAATGCCAAGCGCTTTTGTTTCATTAACAGATTTTTTTAGCTGCTCAAGTGTCAAATCTTTTTTCAGCAATTCTAAACAGTGAGGATCAGAGCTTTCCAGGCTGTATG
>CAYOWR010000072.1:0-4978 GCA_964407725.1 uncultured Methanosarcinales archaeon | reverse complement strand
AAGGAAGAAATATGGATATGCACGACATTCTCGCTGCAATGAAAATTTTCTCTGACGCCAAGAAAGGGATGGATGCTTCTGAAACTGCCATGAAGCAGATTTTCGGCACCAGCGAGGTTCCAGAAGTTGCGACCCAAATCATACAAAAAGGCGAGATACAATTAACGCAGGAATACAGGGAGCAGCTCAGGGAGGAAAAAAAGAGGCAGATTATAAGTATAATTCATAGGAACGGTGTTGACCCTAAAACGCACCTTCCTCACCCCCCGCAAAGAATTGAGAACGCATTTGAAGAGGCAAAATTTCATGTTGATGAATTCAGGCCTGTGCAGGAGCAGGTTCAGGAAGCTCTGAAAAAATTAAGGCCGATATTGCCGATAAAATTCGAGACAAAGGAAATAGCGATAAAATTGCCGCCGGAGTTTGCGCCAAAATGCTATGCTATTGTAAAGCAATTCGGCACAATCCTCAGGGAAGAATGGCAGAGCAATGGCAACTGGATTGCTGTTGTTGAGCTGCCTGGCGGCATGGAAAGCGATTTTTACGACAGGCTAAACAAGATATGCCATGGAAATTTAGAAGCAAAAGTTTTGAAGACAAGGTGATTGATATGACTTTTGAAAGTTTGATTAGGGAAATTGAATATATACGGTCGCGGGGCGATTATAAAAAAGGAGCTATTCGACCACTTGAAGACAGGGTAAGTGACGTTTTGGATGTTATTCAAGCAAGAACATCTCTTCTGGAAAAAGTAGAATCTCCAGGCGAAAAAGTAAAACATTTAGAAAGTATTGAGCAAGCAATCTTGGACCTTGCACATTGCGGCAATTTTGGAACTGCAAGATATATTGCTGACACATATTACAGACGGCTAGACCAGCAACACAGACCTCAACTCACATTACAATAAAAAATGCAAAATATGAAAAGGTGATTTAGAATATGTCAAAAATACTGGTAAATGATAAAAGCATTTCAGTTCCTGGAGAAATATTGGCTACCGGAATGGACATATTGCCTGGCTCAGGAACTTACAGGGATGGCGAGAAAATAGTAGCAAACAGATTGGGATTGGCTATGATTGATGGGCGGACCATTAAATTGATTCCCCTTGCAGGAAGGTATGTGCCGAAAACAGGAGACACAATAATATGCAAGGTTATAGATGTTGGCTTTAGCGGCTGGCGCCTTGACACAAATTCTGCATACTCAGCAATGCTGTCAATGAAGGATGCGACCTCTGAATTTATACAAAGAGGTGCTGACCTTACACAGTATTATGATCTGGGTGACTATATAGTCTGCAAGATTGTGAATGTAACAAGCCAGAAGCTGATTGATGTTGCAATGAAAGGGCCAGGATTAAGAAAATTGAAAGGAGGCAGAATCATTGAAGTCGATCCTTATAAAGTTCCAAGAATCATAGGAAAGGCCGGCTCAATGGTTGTCATGATAAAAGATGCAACAAAGTGCAATATCACTGTAGGTCAAAATGGCCTGATATGGATTGACGGCGAGCCGATGAATGAGCTGCTTGCGATACAAGCCATAAGAAAAATAGAGAGAGAAAGCCACTTAAGCGGATTGACTGATAAAATAAAGGAATTTTTGGAAAAGAATAAAAAATAATAACTAAAATAATAACTTATGACACATTAACGATTTAATCATTGACGAAAAATACATTAAAAAATATAATAATAAAAAAATAAAAATCACGGAGAGAAATAAAATGCCGTACAAAGAAAGAATTGATGGAAGAAAATTTGATGAAACAAGAGCAATTGAAGCAAAAGTGGGGGTTATTCCAAGAGCTGATGGCTCTGCAATGTTCAAGATTGGCAACACATGGGCTTATGCAGCTGTTTACGGCCCGAGAAATCTGCATCCAAAGTTTTTGCAGGACCCCCAAAAAGGAATCTTAAGATGCAATTACAACATGATGCCTTTTTCAAGTTCCGGAGAAAGAGTAAGACCAGGTGGCTCAAGAAGGTCAAAAGAAATATCAATGGTCACAGAAAAAGCATTGCTGCCTGTGCTCAACCTGGAGGATTATCCAAATTCAGTTGTTGATGTGTTTATTGAACTGCCGCAGACAGAGGCTGGCTCAAGATGCGCAGGAATATGCGCTGCGTCCATGGCTTTGGCAGATGCAGGATTGGACATGAAAGATTTGGTTTGCGCAGTTTCTGTCGGCAGAGTTGATGACAAGCTGCTTGTCGATTTGGATTATTCTGAAGAAAGTTATAAAGACGGGCCTGTTGCCGACATACCAGTGGCATTCATGCCGAATATTGGGAAATTGACTTTGCTGCAGATGGACGGCGAAATATCAAAGGAAGAGCTGATGAAATTGATTGAAATGGGCAAGGAAGTCTGCGCAAAAATCTATGACATTCAAAGAAAAGCGCTGAAAGAAAAATATCACGAGGTTGAGGTATAATGCATCAAGGATTAAGAAGCCATATCATAAATCTGCTGAATGCTGGCACAAGATTGGATGGAAGGAAGCTTGCAGAATACAGAAAGCCAATTGAAGTTGAATATAGTGTTGTGAAAACTGCGGAAGGATCTGCAAGAGTCAAAATAGGAGAAACAGATGTGATTGTTGGCATCAAAATGGAGGTAGGCGAGCCATATCCTGACATGCCGGATGAAGGCACAATAATTGTTGGGGCAGAATTACTGCCTTTGTCAAATCCTGAATTTGAACTTGGGCCTCCGGGGATTCAGGCAATAGAGCTTGCAAGGGTTGTTGACAGAGGCATAAGAGAGAGCAAAACAGTTGATTTCAAGAAGCTTTGCATAGCTCCTGGCGAAAAGGTATGGCTTCTGATAATTGATATTTGCCCTATTAATGACGCAGGAAATCTGTTTGATGCTTCATCACTGGCTGCGCTTGCAGCTTTGAGCGACGCAAAATATCCAGCCTTCGACGGCGAGAAGGTTGACTATAAGCAGAAAACAGACAAGAAACTTGAGCTCGAAAAAGCGCCGATAGCTGTGACTGTGATAAAAATAGGCGAAAAATTCATTGTTGATCCTGATACAGAAGAAGAAAAAGTTATTGATGCAAGGCTTACAGTTTCATCTATGGAGGATGGCACTTTGTGCGCTTTGCAAAAAGGGGGCGATTTTCCATTATCTCTAGAAGAGATTGACAAAATGCTTGAGATTGGGATTGAGAAAGGGAAAGAATTGAGGAAACATTTGTGATTTGATTTTTATCGGTTAGTTTAAAATGCAATTACAAATCGAAAACAAATTAAAAAAATACTTTGAAATTACTTCTGTAGCATTAGAGAAAATAAAAATCGTTGAGAAGCATAAAAAAGAAGCGGAAGACTTATTGGATTTGGCAAAAAGATATTTTGATGACGCAAAATATTTTGAGAAAAAAGGAGACTTAGTTAATGCATTTGGCGCAATTTGTTATGCGCATGCTTTTCTTGATGTAGGCGCAAGGCTTGGGTTTTTTGATGTTGGAAAAGACAGCAGAATGTTTATGGTGGATTGACAACCGAAAAATTTAAATACTATAATATGTTATAGCGTATTACAGGAAACCATGGAAACAACAACTATACAAATCAGCAACAAAACCAGGAGGAAATTGAATGAAATTAAGGACTACAGCAGAGAAACTTATGATGAGGTAATAAATAAATTAGTCTCAATTTTCGAAGCCTTAAGCAGGGAGCCGGAGCTAAAAGAGGAGATTCTAACAGAAATTGAACAGGCAAGGAGGGAGATTAAAGAAGGCAGGGGAATATCTACAAAAAATCTTCTTAAAGAACTTGGAGTGAATTTATGAGTTATTATGTAGAATGGTCTCCTACATCAAAGAAAAAGCTTTCAAAATTAGAGACTAAATGGATTAAGGAGATAATAAATAAAGTTGAAGCCATTAAGAACAATCCGATCCATTATTTAAGGAAGCTCGAAAATTCTAAATCTTGGCGTTTAAGGGTTGGTGATTATAGAGTTATTATGGATATTGATTTTTCAAATAAGAAGATTAGCGTTTTGACTCTTGGCCACAGAAAAGACGTGTATAAATAGAACAATATTTTATTTCCTTCCAAAATAAAAGAATTTGTCGATAGCAACGTCATCTGGCTTGTAATCACCGTATCTTGGCCTAATTGGCTCTGAATTTTTTGCAGCCCCGCTCTGGAATTCCTCCTTTCTTTCACCTTCTGGCCTGCAGTCTACGATTTCAACTTCTTTTTTTGGCAGACTGCTTTGTTCCCCAAGCGTTTTTTGAACTATTTTTGGTTGCGGTGGCTGGAATTGCAATCTTGAAATCTGGCTTTTTAACGAGCCTATTTCGCTGTTTAAAGAAGAAACTTGATCTTTTAATGTTTGGATTTCCTGCTGCAGCTTCTTTGTTGCCATCTCAAGCATTAATTCAATCCTTTTTTGAGTGAAAATGTCAAGCTGCTGGTCCATTTTTAATCAACTATTTGTTTTAAATTAAAATTCAATTTTTAAATCTGCCTTCGGCAAATTCTTGTGCTCGGCTTCGCTTTTTACGCATTGCACTCAGCCTCGCCTATATATTCAATAATAATATCAAACGGGTTACCTCCAACGCTTTTACTGCAAGAGGTCGTTCTCGTTTTTTAATTTTTTATTCGTTATTGAATTTTTCGTTATTGTGTTTTGATTTCTTATTCTTCCATCTAATCATTTAATATATCAAAAAATTAAAATTAAAATGTTGAGAGCTTGTTTCCAAAATTCTCCCTTATGAACTGCACCATCATTTCATTGCCGGCCAAGGAATAGGATTTCAATGCAGTTGCAAGCAGTCCTTCTCTTAAACAGACATCTCCCAAAGCGCTCAGCTTGTCCTTGTCCATTGAAAGCTCGTAAGCCTTTGAAGCATAGCCAATCTGCCTTTCTCTCAGGCATTTGTCACCAATCTCCATTAATTTGCCTGTGTTGTTTATAGCATTGAATATTTCTATCGCAT
>CAYOWR010000071.1:0-4988 GCA_964407725.1 uncultured Methanosarcinales archaeon | reverse complement strand
TTCCTGGGCTTGTTATAAGGATTAAAGAGCCAAAAACATCTGCTTTGATATTTAGTTCTGGCAAAGTGGTATGTACGGGCGCAAGGTCTATGGATAAGGTCGAAGAGAGTATTAAAAAAATAATCAAGAGCTTGGAAAAAATCAATGTCAAGATAACAGTAAAGCCTGAGATAAAAATTCAAAATATAGTTGCTTCTGGCAGTGTTGGTATGGACTTGAATTTAAACACCTTAGCAATGAAGCTGGAAAACACAGAATACGAGCCAGAGCAATTTCCAGGCTTGGTCTACAAGTTAACTGCTGCAAAAGCAACATTCTTGTTGTTCAGCAATGGAAAGGTTGTATGCACAGGAACTAAGAGTGAGAAAGAAGTGCATGCTGCTCTTGACAAGTTAATTGACAACTTGAAAAAGGTTAAGGCTTGATTTTTTATTCACTTGTTGACCACTGGACATCCCTGGCTAAACTATTTAAACTAAAAAGATATTAGATAAATGAAAAGTAGGTGCAATTATGGAACTTAATGTTATAGAGCAAATAAAGAGGTTTCAGGATTTTATAGATAGCAACTACTATAATTCCCTGCTTGAAAATGCAAGAAAAGGCAACAGATTTCTTCTGATAGATTTTGCAGAGCTTTCTAAATATGATCCTGATTTGGCGACAGAGCTTTTGGATGCTCCTGAAGAAACAATAAAGGCAATAGAAAAAGCCATCGAGCAATTTGATGTAGAAGGCTTAGCTAATTTTAGGATAAGATTCAATAATCTGCCGCAAAGCCAGCATGTAATGATAAGGGACATAAGAAGCAAGCACATAAACAAATTGTTATTTGTAAACGGGATTATAAAACAAAAGTCTGATGTAAGACCTCAAGTGACATCTGCAAGATTTGAATGCCCCATCTGCGGCAATATAATGAATGTTTTGCAGCTTGAAGGCACCTTTAAGGAACCTACAAGGTGTGGGTGTGGAAGAAAAGGAAAATTTGTGATGCTTGACAAGGAATTGGTTGATGCCCAAGGCATTGTGCTTGAGGAGTCATCAGAAAACCTTGAAGGCGGCGAGCAGCCTAAAAGGATCAATGTCCTGCTGAAAGATGATTTGGTAAGCCCATTAAGTGAAAAAAGAACATCTCCTGGAAGCAAAGTGGAAGTTGTTGGTGTTGTAAAAGAAGTTCCAATAATCTCAAGAAGCGGCGCAAAATTAACTAGATTTGATTTAATGATAGATTCAAACTACCTCCAACCAACAGAAGACACTTTTTATGAAGTTAATATTAGTGAAGAAGAAGAAAAAGAGATTTTAGAGATAGCTAACGACCCAAAAGGATATGAGAAGCTTGTAAATTCTATTGCACCATCAATTTATGGTTATGAAAGAATAAAAGAGGCCTTGCTGTTGCAATTGATGGGGGGTGTAAGAAAAATACGCTCAGACAGCATAGTCAGCAGAGGGGATATGCATGTTTTGCTGTGTGGAGACCCTGGAAGTGGTAAGAGTGCGTTGCTAAAAAGAATAACTCAAATTGCTCCAAAAGGCAGATATGTCAGCGGAAAAGGTGTTAGCGGCGCTGGTATAACAGCAGCTGTTGTAAGAGATGAGTTTTTGAGAGGATGGGCCTTGGAAGCCGGAGCGATGGTTTTAAGCAGCGATGGCTTAGTTTGTGTTGACGAGCTCGATAAGATGAGTTCTGAAGACAGGTCAGCGATGCATGAAGCACTTGAAAATCAAACAGTAAGCATATCAAAGGCAAATATACAAGCTACCTTAATCGCAAGAACAACTGTATTAGCTGCAGCTAATCCAAAGTTTGGAAGATTCGACCCTTATGGGATTATAGCAGACCAAATAGATTTACCCCCTACTCTTATTAATAGATTTGATTTGATTTTTCCAATAAAAGACCTGCCTGAAGATATTAGAGATGAGAGGATGGCTAGGCATATTCTCACTCTGCACCAAAGTCCGGAAGTCAATGAGCCTGAAATAAATACAAATCTTTTAAGAAAATATGTTGCATATGCAAGGCAACGAGTAAGTCCAAAATTGACAGATGGCGCTTTAGAAGAAATAAAGGATTTTTATTTGAAGATGAGAAAGAGTGGAGGAGGGGAAGGTGGGATAAGGACAATACCCATTTCTGCGCGACAATTAGAGGCTTTAGTAAGATTAAGCGAGGCTTCTGCCAGGACAAGGCTTGATGACAGGGTTACAAGAAAAGACGCAAAAAAGGCAATAGAGCTTCTTGATTATTGTTTAAGCCAGGTTGGCCTTGACAGAGAAACTGGCAAGATAGATATAGACAGGATAGCTACTGGAATAGGAGCCTCGCAAAGAAGCCATGTATTAATCTTGAAGGATATAATAGGCGAATTGGAAGCTAAGCTTGGAAAATCCATACCAATTGAAGAATTAGTTGCTGAGGCAAAAAATCGCGGCTTAGATGAAGACAAGGTTGAAGAGGCTTTGGAAAGATTGAAGCGTTCAGGGGACGTATTTGAACCACGCAGGGGCTTCGTTTCTAAGATTTAGAAGAATTCTATTCTAAATCTGGGTTTTATCAGCTGTATTGGTGTATAACAATGCCTGAATTAGAACAAAAAAAATTTCAGAAAAGGCAGGTTGCTTATAAAATCAGGATTTCCGATATTCTTAATTCCAATTTTGAAAAAAACGAGTTTTCGGTTGGTTTTATAAAGATAAATAATGTGGATATATCAAGAGTGAATATTGTTGGAAGCATTGTTTTTAAAAATGTTCAGGAAAATAATGTCAGTGCAGTCATGGATGATGGCACTGGAAAAATTTTGTTAAGAACTTTTGAGAGTTCTTATCTTTTTACAAAAATAGATGTTGGTGACATAGTTTTAGCAATTGGAAGGCTTAGGGAATTCAATAATGAAAAATATATTGTGCCTGAAATTCTTAAAAAGACCAGCTTGGAATGGTTTAATGCAAGAAAAGCTGAGTTAGAAAATACCGAAACTGATATTGGATCTAAAAGTTTTAACAGAAATGAAGTTGTTGAAAATATTCAAAATACAAATGATGAAGTTTATTTATTAGTTAAGTCTCTTGATAAAGGGGATGGGGTTTCAATTGAAGATGTAATAAATGCTTCAAAATCTGAAAATCCGGAAGGAATAATAAACAAACTGCTCGAGTCTGGAGATATATTTGAGATTAAGCCAGGTAAGTTAAAAGTCCTAGAATAATAACGGAGTAACATAAACTTCTAGAAAGGCTGCTGCAATGAGAAATCCTATGGCTATTAAAATCAGCTCGGAAAAGTCTACCATTATAGTTGAGAATTTTTTTGTCATGAAATGTTTTCTTATCAATGCCACGGACAATATTCCGCCAGCCAAGCCGCCATAGAAATATGCCGCTATTTCAGGTATGCCGTGTATTGAGTACTTAAGCAAGCCCAAAGACACGACATGAAAATAATTCCCCGCTTGTGTAAGCCCAAGAGATGTCGTATAGCTGCTTACATTTGACCTAATAAAATTGCCTATTGCAGCACCTATAACAGATGCATTCCATGCCAAGATGAATATTGCTCCAGCCCCGTATATAAAGGCAAATAGGATAGAAAATACAAGAACTTTCATATTATTAAAAAATATTTTTCCAAGTATGTTTAGATTATATATCACATTTCCAGAGACCTGATTGTTTATAGTCTGTATTGTCCCTATCTGTTTGTCGAATAGCGTATTTATTGTAGATACTGGCAAAACTGAATACCAAAAAGCGCATGCTAATGTTATTCCTATAAACATGTACATGAAAAAAGAGATTGCTTTATTATGCTCTCTTAAAATTGCTGTTTCTTCTTCGATAAGCATATCTTTGCTTTCCTCCAGCTTCATTGTATTGTAGAAAATCGGCAACGCTGCCATTGTTATCATAAATACCATTATCAGGCTTGCTTGGTCCCTGAAAATCCATAAAGAGATGAATACTCCGACAGAAGCGTATAAGAAACCTAAAAAGAACATCTGCCAGGGCTTTTTTTCAGCTTTCAATGGAAATAATAAAGCTTCAAGTACCATGAATTTATAATTAAATGATTTGTTTATATATTTTTTGAATAAATTTATAAATTGAGTTAGTTTATTTCCAGTTATGGAAGACTACAAGGACATACTGGAAAACGTCAGGAAAAACCTGCCTGAGGTTGTTTTCCTCAAGGAAAGGTTTGAGATACCAAAAGCCCTGGGCCATATACAAGGAAACCGCACTATAATCTCAAATTTTTTGCAAATTGCCTCAAATTTAAGGCGAGATGTTGATCATTTGCTGAAATATGTTTTGAAAGAGCTTGCAACACCTGGAGAGATCAAAAAATCCGGAGCATTAATTTTAGGAACTAAGGTTCCTGCTTCAAGAATCAATGAAAAGATCAGGCAGTATGCAAACGAGTTTGTCCTTTGCTTTGAATGCGGCAAGCCAGACACAACAATCGTAAAAGAAGACAAACTAACTTACATGAAATGCACTGCCTGCGGAGCGAAGAATATTGTCAAAGCGAAGATTTAGAATTCTAGTAGTATTTTATAATTTGGATTATTAGATAAATTACAATCGTGAGATAAAATATATTCCAAAATATTAAATTAATTTTCCAACGTAATGGATGTTTTTTAATAGTAATAAAACTTGATGTTGGACCTAACAATAACCTTTTAGGGAACCATCCACTTCTGTAATTCTCTATCATTTCCTTGATAACAAAAATATACAAAATAACCCAAATAAACATTAGAAATATCAAATTAGGCATTCGTATTTGATAATAATCCAATATTATCAACAAACCAACTATAATAAAAAATCCTATTAAGAAAATGATTGCTGGCTTTTGTTTTTTGAAATAAATTTTTCCCATTCTTGAAACTAGAAATTAATTTAATATTTAACTTACCCAAACCATCTCCCCAACCCTTCTTGCTTATCCTTGTCCTTTCCAAAGACACCTT
>CAYOWR010000070.1:0-5028 GCA_964407725.1 uncultured Methanosarcinales archaeon | reverse complement strand
GTTCTAATTCTTTCAGTTTCTTTAGATTTGTATTTAATGCTGTTTCTGCGCCTTCCAGCTTTTTCTTTATTTTCTTTGCTTTCTCAAAATAAACCGCAGCATTCTCATCAATAGATTTTGTCAGGTCTAAAACTAGTCGTGTCATTTTATTGAATTCAAGGTTTTTGACGTATTTTTACATTTAATTAGCAATATTTAAATAATTATTCTTTAAAATATTGTTTCTTATGTCAAATAAAAGAGCCCAGGGCGTATCAGATGTTTTTAAGTATGTTATTGCTGCAGTCCTAGCAGCGCTTATTCTTGGCTTTGGTTATAAGATGGTTAAGCTGATGCAGGACAAAGCCTGCAGGGCAGAGCTTGCGGATTTTGAAATTAGTGTTAGAGAACTGGATAAGAAGGTTCGGTTTGAGGACAGGCAGATTCTGACTTATCAAGTGCCTTGCTCCGCTACTCAAATTTATTTTTTTGACAGGAGCAAGAAAATAGATGCTGAAAAATTCAAGAACATTCCAATATTAATGGATAATCTGAAGACAGGTGGAAACGGCAATATATTTATTGTAAAAGGCAGCAATGTCTTGAGATCATTTTATGCAGGAAACTTGCAGATTGAAAATGTTTATATATGTATGAAGCCAAGAGATGAAAAGATTTCATTATTCATTGAAGGCGCTGGAAAATCAGCCAAAATAGAGCCAACTAAAGACCAGCTTTTATGCTAAAATGCCAGAACAAATAACACCAGAGCAACTGAAGGCTTTGCAGGAAAAAATCAAGCAAATGTCTCCTGAAGAGCTGAAAGAATTCCAAAAGAAACAATGTGTATTCTGCCAGATTGTTGCTGGAAAAATCCAGGCAAAAAAAATATATGAGGATGACAAAGTGCTGGTAATTCTTGACATAAACCCCGCAAATCCCGGCCATTTGTTGGTAATGACAAAAGAGCATTATTCAATAATGCCGCAGATTCCTGACGATGAAATTGCGTATGCTTTTATGGTGGTTAAATCTTTGTCTAATGCGATGCTGAGATCAATTGAAGCGCAGGGTGTGAATATAATAGTTGCCAATGGCATCGCAGCTGGCCAAAGAGCCCAGCATTTCATGGTACATTTGATACCGAGAAAGGAAAATGATGGTGTGAACTTTGTTTTGCCCCAGAAGACAATGGAGCAGTCAGAAATAGAAATGATCGGGGACAAAATAATATCGGTATTGACAGGATCAGCGCAAGAAGAAACTAAGCCGCAGCCAAAAATCATTGTGCCAAAACAATTGCCGGAACAAAAAGAGCAAAAAAAGGCTAAGGAAGATGAAAAGGAGCCAAAATCCGGGATAGATCTTGATGACATAGCAAAATTAATGGGTGTCAAATAATGGCAACAAAAGATAGCTGCATAGTCTGTCAGATTGTTGACAGCAAAATACCCTCAAAAAAGGTTTTTGAAGACGACAAGGTTATGGCAGTTCTGGATGTAAATGGAGCAAATCCAGGCCATTGCTTCGTTATCCCGAAAAATCATTATCCAATAATTGAGCAGGTTCCTGATGCTGAAGTTGGCAGGCTTTTTCAGGTTTCAAATAAGATATCAGTTGCATTGTTTGAGGGCTTAGGCTCCCAAGGTACAAACATTTTCGTTGCAAACGGGATTCCCGCAGGACAGACTGTTGCTCATGTAACAGTGAATGTCATTCCAAGGAAAGAGAATGACGGAATAAATCTCCAATGGCAGCCGAAGCAGCTTACAGAAGAGGAAATGTCAACAGTTGAATTGAAATTAAAAGATCAGGCGAAAAATATCGGCCATTTTGAAAAAGAAGAAAAGAAGCCAAAAGTCCAAGCTGCTCCAAAGCCAGTTGTTTTAACAGATGAAGAAGAGGAATATTTTGAAAGGCAGATGAGGAGACTGCCGTAGAAATTATTTTATTAATGTATGATTCCATATTTTCTTTGGTATCCTAAAAATGTAGCAGTCGCATACCAAGCATAATTCTCAAGTGCCCTTCGTTCTTCAGAAGTTCTTGGGAATCTTGCCTGTACGCGCAAAGTCCGACCGTCTTCTCCTAGCCGAACTACTAAAGAATCGGTCTGAATACCAAGCTGATGAGCTTCGGCCCACTGGTCGGCACTCATTTTAACCATTTCAATAGCTTGTTGTAAAGATACCAGCGGTTTTTGATCAGATCGACGACTGAATTGAAGAGTAGCCATTATGTTACATTGTTTTTACAACTTATTTTTAAATCTAACTGTTTTACAAAAACCAAGATAACGGATTCCCAATCAAAAATGTTATAATAAAGGCAATCAAGAAGCTTGGAACAAACGGAATTCCTTCCTTTATGAGGATTTTATTTACTTTTCCCTTTTTGTAAAGTTCGATTAATCTCCTTATCTGCTTTTTTTCTATTCCCAAATCCTTTGGGCCAGTTATGTATTCTTTGTTTACAACAACATCTTTCACAATCCAGTCACCTTCTGTAAGCTTTGTTGGCTCTACAAGCTTGTGCATGCAGGATTTTTCCAGGGCTTTGGTGAAGATCCACAAGTAAAATGTAGCTAAGGATACAAAGGCTAGAGCTAGAACTAAAAATCTTAAATATGTGTATTTAACTATGATAAAAATAATTAAAAATATAACCAAAGCGGATAAAATAATTTTTTTTGCGAAAACAATTTTCTTTTCTTCCAATGCTTTTTTAAACTCTTTCCAGAACTTTTTCTTGTTTCTAAAGACCAAAAGAATGCTGTACAATAATCCATAGACAGCGCCTGCAAACAATGCATTTATGAAAAATCCAACAAGAAATTGAGCCTTAATATTGCTCACATTAATGCCTATAGCAGCCCCTAAGCCCATCAGAATCTTGCTATCTCCGCCGCCCCACTGGCCCGCATAAAACATTATATAAGCAATGCCAAAAAAAATAACTAAGCCAATAAGGCTGTTTATTATATAAGACGCATTTGAATAAATTACTGAAAACAGCAAATTTAACCCAATGCCGGCCAAAATCAATCCGTAATTAACCCAGTCCGGAACTTCCCTTGTCTTTAAGTCAGTTATTGAGCCGACAAATAGCACCACAAAAGATAAGCTATAAACAATGATGGAAGGTACAAAATTTACACCAAGCCAATTATATGTCATTATGAAAATAAAAAATTGTATGTTTATAAATTTTATCGAAACTTATATAAATAGATTAAATTTGCTAATATTTACCTGTGATTGATGAAACTGGGGACATGAGCGAGCTGTAAGCGAGCTCTCGCGTGCCTCTAAGTTGAGTGAGGTAAGCATTCTTTGTTTATCCTCTAAAAAATGATAGGAGGTTTTAAAAATGGTTTTTGAAGCACCGAAAGAATTGATAGACAAGGTTTATGAAGCTATTGAGGTAGCTAAAGCAACTGGCAAACTGAGAAAAGGAACAAACGAGGCAACAAAAGCGATAGAGAAAGGCCAAGCTAAATTAATTGCTATAGCCAAAGATGTAAATCCGCCTGAAATAACAATGCACATACCGCTTCTTGCAGAAGAAAAAAATATCCCATGCGTTCAGGTTCCAAGCAAGGAAGAACTAGGCGCAGCTGCTGGAATTGATGTTCCGACAGGATGCGTAGCTATTGTGCAGGAAGGAGAGTCAAAACAATTAATTAAAGAAATAGCTGATAAAATGAAGAAGTAACATGGCTAAAGAAGACCCAACAAAGCATTTGAAAGAAGACACCAGGGGGCAAGTTAAGAAAAAAGTTCCAAGACAGCAGCAAGACGAGCAGGTAAAAGGCTCGGTTAATTTTTCATTTGCAACACCCGCAAAAGTTGAGGAAATTATTGGCAGAACCGGCGCAAGAGGAGAAGCCATCCAAGTCAGATGCAGGGTGATGGATGGCAGAGATAAAAATAAAATATTAAGAAGGAATGTCAAAGGCCCTATCCAAATAGGAGACATTTTAATGCTAAGAGAGACAGAGTTCGAAGCAGGCCAATTGACAAAAGGCGGCAGAGGGTCTGGATAAGAATTTAATTTTAAGATAACAATTCAATCCGTAATTTACTTCGTAAATTACAAAAATTACACTCGGCAAAATCTGATTGCCACTAGATTTTGCCTCGGAATATCGCAATAATTTTTAATCGTATGGCGGCAAATCGAATGCAGAACAAATTTCCGCTACGAAGTTCGGAAATTTGTTTTGTGAGTAGGGCTTTCACCAAGAAAGCCCGTGTTTGCCGCCATTAAAAATATAAAAAACAATTAGGATATAAAAAATTCAAATAAAAAATGCCAAAATGCACTTTTTGCGGGAACAATATTGAAAAAGGAACTGGAAAGATGTATGTGCAGAAAGATGCGAAAATATTATATTTCTGCTCATCTAAATGCGAGAAAAACCACATAAAGCTTGGAAGAAAGTTCCTTGAAACAAGGTGGAGCAAAAAATTCAAGCGTGAAAAGCCAGAGGCAGCAGCAGAATGATTGAAAGAAGCCTGGTTATAGTAAAGCCAGACGGAGTTGAAAGAGCATTGGTGGGCGAGATAATTCGGAGATTTGAGAATGCAGGGCTAAAGCTTGTAGGCATGAAAATGGTATGGATAGGTAAGAAGTTTGCAGAAGAGCATTACAAGGCGCACAGGCAAAAGGCCTTTTTCAAGGAATTGGTGGAGTTCATAACAGAAGGGCCAGTTGTTGCATTTGTTGTTGAAGGCGTTCATGCAGTTGACAATGCCCGAAGGCTTGTTGGCTCAACATCCCCGCATGAGGCAGCGCCTGGTACAATTAGGGGTGATTTTGCCCATTTAAGCATGGCTTACGCTTCAAAAAAAGGATTAGGCGGAAAAAATGTTATTCACGCCTCTGGAAGCAAAAAAGAAGCTGACGAAGAAATCAGGCTTTGGTTCAAAAAAGATGAGCTTCATTCTTACACAACTGTGCATGAGAAGCATGTGTTCTGAAGGTAGTTAAAATGGCAGAACGAATGGCTGAGGCATTTGCGAGAATAGCAAAAAATCCAAAATTTAT
>CAYOWR010000069.1:0-5108 GCA_964407725.1 uncultured Methanosarcinales archaeon | reverse complement strand
GCATCAATGTTTTCATCATCAATAAATATTGAATTTGATGTTTTTGTGCTTAAAAGCAATGCCTGATTTTTTATAAATTCCTTAACAGCAGCAATATTTCCATCTATTTCATTTCCAACAATCATTATTGTAACTTTGTCGCTTGTGAATAAATCATCGTTAAACAAGCCAAAAACCAAGCCGCTGTATGGATTAACTCCAGTTTTATCATTATAGATTATATTTCCTGTATCATATCCTATTTGGTATTTATTCAAATTATTTACATTATTGTCCTGATTTTTAGGATGAAATTTTCCAATGTAAACTAAAACATCAGCTTCATTTTCATTAGTTGTGTAATATCCAGAACTTAATTTATTTTTTATAAATTCTTGAAATTCTTGTTGAATGATGGATGGCTCTAAATTAATTGTACTTACAAAAACATAAGGCAGCCCATTAAATTCTTTTTCTGCAAAATTGTTAGTTTCATCGCTTTCTTTTACTTCATTGTCAAAGTCAACATTAACTAATATTTTATCTCCATCATTCAAATTTAAAATTGAATCAAACTGCTCATAAGAACTTCCTCTTAAGTTTAATACTGCAGTATTGTTTTCAGAAGTTTCTGTATTATAAACGACAGCTTTGACATTATCTGCTTTTAACCTGCCAATATTTCTTATTTTCACTGAAACATTGACACGAGCATTGTCATATTTGAAAAAATCAATATCAGATTCAAAAACTGCCAAGTCAATAGTATAATTATTATTGTCTAAAAACACTTTTGTCTGCGAGTTTTTTGTCCAAATCAAATCAAGGCCATTATTGCCATCAATGTCAACAGCAATTGGATTAGAGGTATTCAAAAATCTGGTATTAAAGATTGATGTGCCATTCAGCAAATATACATCATAAATTGTTATTATTTCCTTTTTGCCGTCATTATTCATGTCAGCAGACATTGCAGTACCTTTTATGCCATCCGGAATTCTTGTTAAATTCACATTTGCAATTTCATTTCCATTATATTCATAGCAGCTTAAAGCCATGTAAAAGAATTCTGGTTTATTGAGTTTTTCATCCTTTATAACACATATATCATCAACTCCGTTTTTGTCATAGTCAATGACAAATGGATTTGTTCCTTCCCAAAAATTCCGTTCGCTTGATCCATCGTTGCACCCATTGTCTATAAAAGGATTGGTGTCACATTTTGAAAATAATTTAGTTCCATTATAGCTGTAAACAAATAATTCCGTAAACATATCATTAGTCGCTGCACCATCAGGCTTGTCATCATAAAATACGCTCGCCGCAACCTCTAACTTATTGTCATTATCCAAATCAACTAAAACAGGCTGGCCTTTTAGTTCATATAGCTGATGAATTCGCTCAGTGCCAAGAATAAGGGGATTAAATATATTATCAACAGTCCATTTTACATTTCTGCCAACTAAATCAAAAGCCAAGAATCCATAGCCATCTGATCTGTCTTCGTTAAACCAAAAAACAGCATCTAAATTCCCATCATTGTCTAAATCCCCAATTGCAGGAACAGTTTGTCTTGTTTCATTATAAGCAGATGTGTTATAGAAACTATCAGTTCTTGAATCCATATCGACAATATGAACAAAGTTTTTCTTATCCTTAAAAACGCAGTAATTACTTCCATCAATATTAACGCATTTTATACCGCTGAAATTTGCCTCATAAGGCAGAGTTAGGTTAAATTCCTGAGATAAATTTGGATTATATTGATAAGCAAAGAAATAATCTTTTGAATCCTGTCTGGCATTGAATATTATTTCAATGAAATTGTCATCATCAAAATCAAATAAGGCAGGCTGGCCTAAAAGCTCTCCAACTTTTATATAATTTAAAATCTCCAGTTGCGGATTAAAGATTATTAAAGAATAATTGGAAAAAATAACTATCTCATTTTTGCCGTCACTATTCAAATCTGCAACCAAAGGCTGGAATTCCATCCCCAGCTCATCATTTGTAAAATTTGCAGTCTCCAATGGAAAATATCCAACTCCATCAGAAGCTCCAGAATTCCTTAAATCATTCTGATAGGTTTCCCAGGAAGCATTAACATTTAAACTCAATAATATTAAAAATATAAAATAAAAATATTTCATCTTCCACCCCTTTTTTACAAAGGTCTAGAACAAGTATATTTAAATTTTATTAAATTAATTTTTATTTAACCCCAAACGCTCCTCTAGCTCCCCTAGGCTGCCTTGGTATATTTGGCCTTCTGTTTCGAATGTAGTTTACAACAGGTCTCATAACCTCATTAGCCTCAAGAAGTGCTTTTTTTCTTGCTTCTTCTATCTTCCATTGCTCAGGAATAACACCTGGAACTACGCCTGTTTCTACAACAATTATCGGCACAATGTAAATTTTGGCATCAACTGCGACATAAAGAGTCAGAACAGCTTTTCTCAATGGGTCCATGTGCTTTTTAAGGCTCTCAAATTCTGTGGGATTGATGCTTTTCAAATGCTTCATTGCCCTGTCAAGCTTTACAATTTCCTGCTCATTCTCTGCAGCGATTTTCTTGTAGTCGATTTTATATCCTTTTTGATTCAAGCGATCAACAACATTTTTTACTCTTTGATGCTTATAGACAGAGCCTTTTCCAATGGCAATTATTTTGCTGTTAAGCTGCTGCAGGTCTGGCTCGTAATTAAATCTGGTAATAAACCAATCCCTAAGCGCTTCCATTACAACTTGTTTTAGGTTATTTGCCCTTGACAAACTCAATAACTTATTCTTTGAAGGGCTTCCGCCCATTGGGCAGGCATAGCCTTCCACATTGCCTTTTACTATGCTGTCAGAAATCTCCAATGCATTTCTGAAAAGCTCATTCATCTGCTTCTTGGTTTTTAGTTCAGGCGGCAAATAAGAAGCGAATTTTGTCCTTGCCTTCACATAAGGCTCATAAAATCTTTTGTCCATAAGAGTCCAAAGCAATTTTTTAATGGAGTTCTTATCAATTACAGAGCCTTCCTTGTTATCAAAATTCTGGCTGAAAATGTAAGGCACATCTGTTTGTATATTGCCATCGGCAGTTATGCTGACAGCAATTTTTAATTCTTCCTTTTCATCTATTTCCTCAAAATGGGAATTTGGCACTACTTTCTGAAAATTGTTATATAAAGTATTTTCAATCTGTTCCGGAGTTCCTATAATCACATGCTCGTTTGGCTTTGAAGTGAATGCGTAAGCCTCTGTACTCAAGGCTGTAACAAGAATAATAGCAGTAATTTTTTGAATTGATTTACGCATATTTTCTCCTTTTGAAAACAAGTATTTATATTTTTCCAAAATAGAAAAAGCAAACATATATTTTTAAACTTTTAGAAAGATAACGCAAATTCGAAGTATATTATAAATTGTCGAATTTGCGGGATTGAAAATTCAAGCAAAAGCATGATTTATTAAACCTTGAATTTTCAATAATTAAGACTTCTCCAAATTCCAGAAAACTTTTTTCTGCCTTTCATTCCAGTAATTCTGCAAATCCAAATCCTCTGATATATTCATTGGTACCCTTGCATTGTAATAGTTTATTACATCTTCATCAAAATCGCCATTGGTGTATTTGGCCCATATGCTGCGCAATTGCTTTGGATAGAAGGTATCTAAAATATTATAATACGTTCTTGCATTAGTCAGAATATACTTTCCATCATCTTCTACATTTACTCTCCCGATTCCGTGCACAATAGTGCTGTCATTCAGGAAATAAGTGGTATCAGAAACGACTGAAAAGTCCAAAAATAAGTCGTTTAATACTACTACTGTTCTTCCTGCATGCACAGTGCCAGCAAGCAAGAATGCAAAGAGTAAAGGAATAATTATTCTAAATTTCGTTGTTAACCCCATGTCTAACTTGTTTAAAGCAGCAATATAAAAAGTTTACGCTAAAAATTACAAATTTATGTAATCAATTGGCGACGACAAAATCAAGATTTTAAAAATTGTGAATAAAAAACAATAGATAAATAATTGAAAATTGAATAATAAAAGAAAATTAATAATAAATTCAATAAACAATTTTAAAAACAATAACGATTTTAAGAAAATCTAAAAATCCTAGAACGACCTTGCAAAGTCAAGGTATAATAGGTAACCCGTTGCAGTTCGCATTTTGGAAAGAATGTAGTTTGAGGGGCACCCATTATTCATGAGAAAGCGCATGGGTCTCGGATTTATTAAAATAATTCGTTATTTTATCGATTTTTGTATTGAAATATTATATCTTAATTGAATTAATTTAATATTACAAATCTCCTTAATCTAAAACTAAGCCGCATTTCTTGCAGTAGAACTCTTCATTGGCATATTCAATATCTGTATTGCCGCAGTCAGGGCATTGCCTATTTAAGTCTTCACTCTTAACAGTTTCCAGGCTTCTTACATTACCCCCAACATATGCCATATAGAGAATATCGATAGTATAGGGTTTTTAAAGGTTTCGTTTTTGCTGGGTTTGGTTTTAATTTTGTCGTTTCACGGAGCCAATATAACCATGAAGGGTATTCCATATTTTCATTACAGAGTCAGAACCTTCATCTGGCAGAGATTCAAATAAAAAACGAATTTTTCCATGCTCCCCAAATTGAAATGTATCATAAGTCACCATCATTGTATCCTTTATTCTCTCAATTTTTATGGTCCAATTTTCATGCAAAACTCCTTTGTCGCGCTTGTATACTCTAAGAACTGAATAATCTTTAGTGTCTAAAAAGCTCATTATTTCTTTTTTGGAATGTAATTTTCCTCTGTATTTCACATTTTTTCCAGAGTCGTAAGCAACAAATGTGTAATCCATATCGGGGTCAACAGAATACCCAACAATATCTGCAAAATCAAATTCTGCTACTCTTCGTTCAAGATTTTTAAATGGCTTGCTGCTTTGTGGAAGAGGTGTATTTACCACTGATTCTAAAGCTCTTGAATGTGAAGCCTGTTCATAAGGTACATTCACTCGGCTTGATTCTGCAGTTTTGGGATATAGGAATGCCAGCGCACTTGCCGCAAATGCAACACTTAGAGTATAATTTTTACTCAATTACATCACCACGCTAACACTATCATTTTTTTGGACT
>CAYOWR010000068.1:0-5164 GCA_964407725.1 uncultured Methanosarcinales archaeon | reverse complement strand
CAACATCAACTCCCTTAATGTTAACAATTCTTAACACTTTTCCAGGAACTGCGCCTCCTTGATATATATTCATTCCATAAGTCTGCTCTGCTTCTGTCCTTGGAACAAATTTGCTTTCCACTTCTATATTTTGATTTACTAGTTTATTTGCTTCCTTTTCTATTTCTAAAAGTTCTTCGTCAGAAATGCTTTTGTAATGTGTTAAATCAATTGTCGCCTTGTCAATGTCCTTTTTTGCGCCTGCCTGGTTTATGTGGCTTCCAAGCACTTTTCGAGCAGCAGCATTTATTATGTGAGTTGCGGTGTGATGTTTTGCAAGCTGCAATCTTCTGTCTAGATCTATCACTCCTTCAACTTCGCTTCCTTCTTTAAAATCCGGCTCTTGGCTCATTAAATGAATTATAATTCCGCCTTGCTTGAAAACATCAATTACATTTTGTCCGTTCAAAGTTCCTAAATCATGGAGTTGGCCGCCAGATGTCGGATAGAAATAAGTTTCATTTAAAATTACTTTATTGTCAATGATTCTGACAATTTTAGCATTAAATTTATTCTTTTTGTAATCATGATAATACAATGCTTTTGTATCTGGAATATTTTCCAAATTTAGCTTTTCTTCTCTTTTTGTTGCATGTTCCTGCTCCTGTTTTTCATGCAGCTCTGCGACTCTTGCATAAAAATTTTCAGGAACAGATATTTTTTTATTCAATTTTGCAGCTTCTTCTCTAACAACTTCTGGAGTTATTCCATAACTATCATATAAAACCAGTAATTTTTTATCATCTATATCTTCTTTCATCAATTTTGATACCATAGCATGCGTTTTCTGTTTTGTTGACCCATACTTTTGCCTTTCTACCTCAAGTATTTTTTCAACCTCATCAAGATTCTCTTTCAGCTCTGGAAACAATGGCTCTAGATAATTAGCATGCCATCTGCATACATCTGGAAGATAAATATTCCATTTATATTTGTCAATAAAAGATAATGCTCTTCTTAAAATAGCTCTTAAATTGTAGCCACCGCCAACATTAGAAGGCAGTGCTCCATCGCTTAGCGCAACAAGCAAAGCCCTTGAATGCTCTGCAACAGAATACAATGCAGCTAATTCTAAAATCTTTTTTCTTAATTCATTTACGTCATAATCAATTTTTTTTGCGACATCATTCCACACTTTATCTATGTTTTCTACTTCGTCCACATTTAGATAGGAAGAATACGGCAAAAATTTCTGCATTAATTCTTCATCGACCTTAATTCCAGTAATCTCATATAATTTTTTCACAACAGTTGGAAATGTTGTTTCGTAGCTTGTTGACTTTCCTTGAGTAAACCAAGCATTTCGTTCATGACCCATTCCCATGTCCAAAACCTTAAGGTTTAATTCTTTGTAGCCAGAAAGGGTCTGCTCAAACATCATATAGACTTGATTTCCTAATTCCAATCCTCTTGAGAAATATTCCATGCAAGGCCCAAAGTTGCCTCCACCAGCCCATGCATCTTCATGATACTTAATTTCATCATTTGGCAATCCTAAGCCTTGCTTTAGCCAGTTATGTATATCAGTAAAATATTTTTCCTGACTCCAGTCTTTTGGCTTCATAAAAGCGTGCTGGCCTATCATTACAAAAGCGCAGTAATGAGCTCCCGTAATGCCTATATTATCAATATCATTAAATCTCAGGCACATTTGCGGCACAACTAATGGATTAGCTGGAGGTTCAACTTCTCCGCTTACAACATAAGGCTGGAAGTCATAGATTGAAGCCTGCACAAAATCTGTATCATCACGCCAGCGAGCAACTACAGGATATCTTTTAATTGGAGTATATCCGAATTTTTTGAATAAAGAAGAGAATTCCTTCCAGACTCCAATGTAATCCAACTTTTTTTTTGCTGGTGTATCGCCAAAAAATCTAAATCCTCCTGAACATGACGGATTTCCGCATACATCATCACTTGTTACAGACCAAAAATACGTGCCGCATTTCGAGCATTTTTTTCTTGAAAATCCTTCTGTCTTCAAAACAGATGTAGCATAATATTTATCAGTATCTTTTGATGCTTTCAGCTTAAATTCCTTCTTGATTTCCTTATCTGTTGGCATGATAGTAATAAACTATAATTTGATTAAAAAGTTATTGGTTTTTTGAATTTAAATGAAAAACTATAAATACTTATTATTCAAGGGAGTAATTAATGACAAACCCTTTATTTGTAATACTTGTTGCGCTTCTCGTGGCATTCTTTCTTTCAGAGATATTCAAGTATTTTAATCTTCCCAGAGTTATCGGCCAGATTTTAGCTGGGGTAGTGCTTGGCATACCGATAATACGAAATAACCTGTTCACAGCCGAAGTTGACTCTGCTTTTTCGTTTATCACCAATATAGGTATTATTTTACTATTCTTCTTTATTGGGCTTGAGATAAGCCCAAGAGATTTCAAAAAAAATTTTAAGGAGTCATCATTCATAGCAATATTCAACACTTTAATACCGCTTGTCACAGGCTTTTTAGTCGGAAGATTTTTTTTTGACTTCAGCACAATTACATCTTTGATTATAGGGATAGCGCTTTCTGTAAGCTCGCAGGCTATATCATTAGACATACTTGAAGAGCTAAATCTTCTAAAAAGCAAAGTTGGCAATCTCATTATATCTGCAGGCACCGTAGATGATGTATTTGAATTGCTGCTTGTGAGCATTCTATTGGTGGCATTTCATTCTGCAAGCTTAGGAGAGACAAGCATTCAGAAGCTGCTTATTGATATTTTGGGCTTTGTTTTTATAGTTATAATATTCAGGTTTTCTCTTATACCAATAGCGCTGAAAATTTTTGAAAGAGAAAAATCAAGATCAACCCTTTTTATGGGCGCGCTGATAATAGTATTGTTGATGGCCTATGTTTCAGAGCTTGCTGGAGTTGGCTCATTAATAGGCGCATTGATTGCAGGCATTCTTGTAAGGCAGACTTTACTTACCGGAGTAGATAGAAAGCCATGGAGAATGAATGAGATTTCTCATTCTATTCATATTATAGCTTTTGGGTTTTTAATTCCTATATTTTTTGTCAATGTTGGCCTAAAGACCGATTTCAGCCTGCTGTCATCAAATTTGCTGCTGATTTTGGTTTTGCTGGTTATTGATATAGTTGGCACTGTTTTTGGAACTGTAGTCGGTGTCATGCTTAGCAAAGGCTCTTTTCACGAAGGCCTGACTGTCGGATTTGGCGTTGTTCCAAAAGGAGATACAGAACTTGCCATAGCAACTTTAGCTCTTAACAGCGGACTTATCACCATAACAATATTCACTGCGATAATAACAGTAGACCTGATTGCAACATTTATTGCTCCAATTGTTTTTAGATTTCTAGTCAGGAAATATGGTACAATAGAAAATAAGCTACCAGCAAGAAAAAGAATGGGCATCTAAGTTGGATTATATTGTTTTATAAACCATATCATGAGCCCTTACTGGTCCCTCTACACTTAATCCAATAGACTGGCCTGGCTCCGCAGTCTGCACTTTTTCATGCTCTATCTGCATAGAAGCCACTTTCTGCCTGAAGTCTGTTGTATGGCCCTTTATGTGTAGCTCGTCGCCAACTTTTATACTGCCGTCTGTGACTTCCACAACAGCAACACCTATCTTGGTAAAGTAATGAGTAACTTTACCGACTTGCATTTCTTCCTGCTGCTCCATAATTCACCCCCAAGACAGCATTTAGAATGTAGAAGTATATAAATTTAGCGATTAAATGCGATTCACAAAAATTTCTCAGTTGTTGCTACTAACTGCTTAACATGTTCGACTGATTTCTTAAAAGATGCTTTCTCCTCTTCTGTTAATTTCAATTCAATCACTTTCTCAACACCATTTCTTCCCAACTTTACAGGAACCCCAACAAAATAGCCCCCAACATCATACTCGGAATTGCAATAAGCAGCGCAGGGCAGAATTCTCTTCTTATCTTTTAAAATTGATTCAACCATTTCAGCAACAGCCGCAGAAGGAGCATAATATGCAGAGCCTGTTTTCAGCAAATTAACGATTTCCTCTCCACCTTTTCTTGTCCTTTCAATAATTGCATTTACCCTGTCTAAAGGCAGCAATTCGGTTATTAGAATTCCACCAACAGTTGAGTAGCGTGGCAATGGAACCATTAAATCGCCATGCCCCCCTAATACGACAGCAACAACATCTTCGACAGAGACATCAAGTTCTTTTGCAATAAAAATCCTGAATCTTGCGGAATCCAAGATGCCAGCCATTCCAATAACTTTATGCTTGGGAAAATTGCTTGCTTTTGCTGCAACAAAAACCATTGCATCAAGAGGATTTGTCACAACAATTATTATTGCATTGGGAGAGTATTTCACCGCATTTTGCGTGACTTCTTTTACGATTTTTGTGTTTGTTGCAATTAAATCGTCTCTTGACATTCCTGGCTTTCTTGGAATTCCAGCTGTTACAACAATAATGTCTGAGTTTTTTGTATCTAGGTAGTTATTTGTGCCTTTTACATCAACATCAAAACCTTCAATAGGTCCTGCTTCAAGCAAATCCAGGGCTTTTCCCTGAGGAAGACCTTCAATAACATCAACTAAAACAATATCTCCAATTTCTTTTGAAGCAATCCAGTGCGCTGTTGTCGCTCCCACATTTCCAGCTCCAATAATTGAGATTTTTGGCCGTGGCATCACAATCACCCTAAAAATTTCCTATAATTCTCATTATTTTTTATTTTTTCAACCAATTTTAAGTCAATTTCTTTAGGCTGTGTCATTTCTTCAGCAGACAAAATTTTGTTCAATTCTTTCTCATCAACTAGTTTATATTTCAAAATTGTTTCTTTTATTGTTGAATTATTTCTTAGTGCTTCCTTAACAATCTTTGAAACAACTTGATATCCAAGATATGGATTCAAGGCAGTGGCTATTGCAGTGCTTTTGTGCAATAATTCCAGGCACCTTTCCTCATTCGCTTTAATTCCATCTATACATAGCTCTCTGAACATCTTTAGGGTATTTGTCAGTAATTTTATCGACTGCAAAATATTGTGAGCAATTACAGGGCACATTACATTCAATTCAAGAATAGAGTATTGTGCAGATAATTCAACTGTTTTATCTTTTCCCATCACGTCATAGCAAATCATTATTAC
>CAYOWR010000067.1:0-5166 GCA_964407725.1 uncultured Methanosarcinales archaeon | reverse complement strand
AGAATAAAACTTTGCTTTCTTTGCATTATTTGTTATCAGCTTGAAATCTTCCAAGCCAAGATTTATCATCATTTTTCCATAAATTGCATTGAATATTGTAGAATAATAAATAAGGTCTATGTTATGTTTTTCAAGAAATCCTTTTATGTTTTTTGTGTTGTAATCTTTTATTTTTTCATTACCATAAAGATGTTTAATCTTTTTTCCTATTTTATCAAATGCTGCATCTTTAAATGCTTCAAGCAGCCTTTCAACATCTTCTTTAACCTTGATATTTATTTTTCCTACATCAATGGCGAGCGTTCGTAATTTATAGTAATCCGATGACTTGTTTATAAGATACCAATATGGTTTAATGATGTTAGCAATATCTTTAGCTATTTTAGGATTTACCCTCTTTTTATACTTATTAACGTGCTTTATATATGTGTTTTTCATGACGTTTTTTGCCATTTTTCCCTTATTTAAAATAACCTCAAAGCCATATCACTTAATTGATGATTTCATCACTTAACCAATCTTTTAGTTGGGCTTGCCTACATACCTTCTGGAAAAAGTCTGTCACACTCTTTGCTTCCAGCAGCTCCTTCTTCATTTTCACTATATTAACCCATTTCTTGCCCCTTATATTGCTAGATTTCTGCTGTTTAACATCAATAAGCCCTTTGGCGTCAAAAACTCCTATATAGCGCGATACTGTGTTTATATGAAATCTTGTTTTTGTGGATATTTGCCTGTATGTTAGGCCTTCCGGATGTAAGACCAGTATCACCAGCAGCTTTAATGAAAATTTTTGAGTCATAGTAAATCATTGTTTAAACAATAATTATGGCTAATATATAAACTTTTCTATGTTTTTTATGGACTATTCCATATAAAAGCGAAAGGTTTAAATATTAAGGCAAATACAATGTTTTGTATGCAATCTAAATATTCTACTAAGATACTGAATATACCTCATCATAAACAAGATTCTAACGAGTGCGGACTTTCATGTGTAATTATGGCAACAAAATTTTTCGATAAGAAATTAAGTAAAAAACAAATCAGGAAATTAAAAGAGAAAATTAAGAAATTCAAAGGATTGGAAGCAGGGACGTTGATTGATATTTTCAGAGAAAAGGGCCTGGTTACATTTGCCAGAGAAAAATGTAATTTTAGAACAATTATAGATAAGATAAATGACGATTATATAATAATCGCTTATATTCAGAGCTTTAGAGATTGGGATAATCATTTTGTTGTTATAAATGGATATAACCTTAATTCTATGGAATTGTTTATAAAAGACCCGGAAAGTGTTAGACGAAGTGCGGTTCATTATAGTTCATTCATTAGACATTGGTATATAACGGAATCTGATGAACACGAAGATTCTAGGAGATATTGTATATTTGTAAGGAAGTCTTGAACGGTAAAAATGCCAAAAACCTTAATCTCAACAATCTATGAAGGCGGCGCGGTAAATGCAGCAATTATCAAATTCTCTCCTGATAAAGTTGTATTGATTTGTGTTGATAAATCAGATCCTGAGAGAAAAACTAAACTCAAGAAATCTATTGAAGAACTGAGAAATAAGTATAAAACATTGTCATTTGAAATTCTGGATACATCCATCTATGACATTCCAAAAATTGTTAGTGATGTATGCAAGATTATTGACAAAGAAAAAAAATTAGGTAATGAAATAACTCTTCATATTTCTGAAGGAAGAAAAACACAATCTTTAGGCGCATTATTTGCGGGTTTTATTAAGAAGGACAAGATAAAAGGAGTTTATTATCTAATAGAGGAAACAAATAAAGCGCTCTCGATGCCTTTGCTTGATTTTAAATTGTCACCAACAAAAACTTTTATTCTTAAAGAATTGGCTTCTGGAAACAAGAAAGTCGCTGATATTATTAAGAAGTCAAAAAAATCTAAAGCTATGATTTATGCCCATATCACCGAGTTGAAAAGGAATGGGTATCTCACAGAAAATAATGAAATAACTGATGCTGGGAGGATTTGTATATTATAATAGATGGAAAATGCTAAAGGAAATGGGACTGAGAATTATAGTAGAGATCACTTATTTATTAGCTATGCGACTGAAGATTATCAATTGGCAGAGTGGTTAACCCTCAAGCTTACAAGTGAAGGATACCTTGTTTGGTGTGATAGATTTAAATTGCTTGGTGGCGAATCTTACCCAATTAATATTGACGATGCAATCAAATTTCAAACTTTTAGGGTATTAAGTTTACTTTCCCGCAATTCTTTAAGAAAACCCAATCCATTAAAAGAGAGGGAGCTTGCACTAAAATTAGGCAATGAAAGAAAAGAGGAATTTTTGATTCCTCTGAGAGTAGATAATTTAACTCCAACAGAATTAGACTGGAGAACTACCGATATAACTTTTATCGATTTTTTCAAGAGTTGGTCAGAAGGATTTAAGCAATTGCTTAAAAAACTTCAGTCCATTGATGCTCCAAAACCATTATATAATGGCAAAGAGATTGTCGCACAGGTTTTTCTTGATAATAAAATTATCAGCAAATCAAAGGAAAAATTATACACAAATTGTTTTGCTGTTGAATCAATACCTGAAAATATAAAAGAATTCAAAGCTGATTACTCCCTTGAGAATTATGAACAATTCTTATTAGGGGAAGCTTGGCCTTATTACAAAATTGATGATAAAAGATTTCTGGCTTTTGATGCTCCACCTTCTTCGGAAGATGTGATTGTTGAATGGAGTTTAGTAAATCAATACAAATGGAAAACTCTTCAAGAGATAAACGGAATTAAAGTTTCCAACATTATAAAATCTATTTTATTCAGATCACTTGAAGTAAAATGCCTTGAAAAAGGTCTTATAAGATATAAAGAACAGGTATTAATTCCAAAATCTGATAGAAAGAAATGGAAGAGTATAAGAATTTATTTTCCTGATAAATTATTGATTAATAACAAGATTAGCTTTACCGGTTACAAGAATAAAAAAACCACTGTTCAGGTCATTGGCAGGATAAAAAGAACATTTATAGGAAAACTTCCTGAACATTTTCTTTATTCCTTATCTCCAAAATTTACAGTAAAAGAAGGATTATTTGGAGATTTTGTCATGCAACTCAACATTTATTTACACATTACGGATGAAAGCTGGATTGCACATAAAGGTAGAGGTTTAAATGCTAGGAGGAAAAATTTATGCAAGAGTTGGTGGAACAACCATTGGTTAAACAGGGTGATGGCCATAGCCAGTTTCTTAAGTGATAACGATAAAATTAGAATTAACAAACAGGAAGATTGTCAAATTTTGATTTCAGCACAACCAATAAAATTCGAAGCACCCTTTGGGATTAATGAAAGCATTTCTACCCATAAGTTAGATAAGGAATCCAGAGAAGAACTGCTAAAAGCATTTGAGGATCCAGATGATAATTTTGGAGAAGTTGAAGAAGAATCTGCTGAAGAGGAAGAGGTACAAAATGACAGCTGAGCTAAAGATTTTTGAAGAACCTTTGCTGGAATTCAGGTACCATCAGAATCTAGAAAGACCGCACGATGGGCTTGCTTTATTTGGCTCTTATGATACCGATTTACCTGGAAGCCCAAAGAGTATCAGTTATGGGTTATTAGGGACTAAGGAAGGAGTTCAAGCATTCGAGCGCTGGTCTAAAATCATGTCCAAGCCGATTCTGCTTGTAAAAAATGCCAATGGAAAAGAACCAAACAAAAATTTGTGGCCGCCTTTTCCAGGTTTTGAAGCAGCATTCAATTGTGTTTGGCCTCTGGAGCCTGCATTTTCTAAAGAATTGGGTAGAGATTCGTTAATAAAAGCTTCCAAGAATAATGATCCAAATAAAAGGTCTTTTGATGTTGTCAAAGAGTATCTTGATTCCATTGAGACTATAGACAAAAGGCAAGCTGATATTAAAGTCCTTATATGTGTAGTTCCAGATGAAGTATGGAAGAACTGCAGGCCAAATTCGAATCCGGAAGATGGTTGGGGTGATAAACCTACAAAAAGGCAAAGGTTAGATAGATCAAAAGGACAGACAGGTTTAATCGAATCTTGGGACATCACTGTATATAAACTTTCTGCTGATTTTAGAAGACAAATTAAAGCAAGAACAATGAAATTTAAGGTTCCAATCCAAATTATAAGAGAATCTACATTAGAACCTTATCCAGACAAGAAAGAATCACACAGAGGATTAACTCCACCACAAGATAGAGCGTGGAATTTGGGAACGACTCTTTATTATAAAGCAGGCGGCAAGCCGTGGAGATTATCAACAGCCAGAGATGGTGTCTCATATATCGGAGTTACTTTTAAGAAAGCGGAGTTAAATGAAGATGAAAAGACTGCGTGCTGTGCAGCACAAATGTTCCTCGATACAGGTGATGGCGTGGTTTTCTTGGGTCAGAAAGGTCCATGGTATTCTCCTAAAGATGATCAATTTCATTTATCTGAAGAAGCAGCAAAACAATTAATTCAAGGAGTGTTAAAGAACTACAATAATTTAGAAGGAAAACCACTAAAGGAAATTTTCCTGCATTGCAGATCAGAAATAAGTGAAAAGGAATTCAAAGCTTATAAGGAAGCTTGTCCGTCTGGAGTAAAAGTTGTTGGAATTAGGGTTAGAAGTGATAGAAGCATGAAACTTTATCGCCCGGGTAGGAAACCAGTAATTAGAGGTACTTTCTTGAAAATTAATGAAAAAAGTGGATATCTTTGGGCTGGAGGATTTAAACCTCGACTAGAAACTTATGATGGCTGGGAAGTTCCAGTCCCTCTTAAAATTGATCTCCAGCATGGAGAATCCAATATAGAATTAGTAGCGAAGGACATTTTTGGACTCACAAAACTAAATTATAATGCTTGTAAATTAGGTGATTCTCAACCTGTAACAATCATGTTTTCCAATGCTGTAGGAGATGTTTTAGTTTCTAATCCGGCTGTTAAAGAGACAGATACAGAATGGAGACTTAGTTTTTATATATAAACTGCAGTTGAACAGATTTTTATTGAAAATAAACAACATTCCCTTAGAGATATTAGAAAACATCTGGTAAAAATTCCAAAATTATTTAAATATCCTAGTAGTTATGTCATTAAAACAATCAAAAAGGTGGTTAAATGGCAGAAGTTGTATGCAAATGCGGAGTTAAAAGAGA
>CAYOWR010000066.1:0-5167 GCA_964407725.1 uncultured Methanosarcinales archaeon | reverse complement strand
CTGTATAATACTACATCTTCTTCTGCAACTCCGTTTGTTGCTAGCCATGATTTTGGCACTTTGAATGTAATTGTGATTGTTCCTGTATCAGTTCCTGCTGCTATATTGGTTGTTGTTAACTGTAAGTATTGGTATACTTTTGCTGCTGCCGGTGCTGTTAATGGGTTAGCTATTAAGCTTACCACTTTAACCTCGGCATTTGTCAAATCAGCCTTTACATCAAATGATACACCTGTAACCGCTATATCTGCGCTGTTTACTGTTAATGCAGCGCTTGAGCCAACTGCAAGCACATCCCAGCGCCTTGATGAAGATGCTGCTTCATTGCTTGGAGTTCCTCCACCGCCTCCACCACCGCCAGCTGATGACGCTGCGGCTGCTGCTGCGGCTGCTGCTGCGCTTGTTGTTAACTCCAATTTTGTGCTGTTCACAGCACAATTTCCAGCAAAGTCACATACAGTTACATTAAAGTGATATTTCGTACTTGCACTTAATCCTGTTAAGGATACTGCTTGTGTTGTACTGAAATCAGTCTGCACACCAGCTGATATTGTACTGCCATTAGCGATTTGCACTGTTGCATTTACTGTTTCATTCATTCCGCTTATAGTGACTGTTGCTGTTGTGGCATCAACACTAACTGATACCCGTGAGGTATTAGGCGTATTTGACTCTGTTGTGTCTGACATATTTAAGGTGAACGTTACATTACCTATGTTTCCTGTTGAGTCTATAGCAAAGAAAGTTAAGTTATATATGCCTGTTCCATTATTCTTAAATCTCTCTGTACTTCCGATGCACTCGGTACCTGTTTTGGTCATAGTCTTATTTACGTCACTGGTCTCCGATATATTAACAGAATACAGGCATGTAACTGTATCAGAGGATACTGTTACATTCGGCTCAAACATGCTTACAGAATGGTTGCCTACAGCTGTTGTGGGCGTGTTTATTGTTATCGTAGGCCCTTTTGTATCATTGACAACTGCGACTCCTGAGAAATGCGGCACTTGAATAATTGTTCTTCCTGCAGTTGTGTAATTCCAGCATGGATCTGGTGTTATTGCTGTAAATCCTCCGGTGCATTTTGATATGTTTATTCTTGACTTTAAATTAGTGCTGTCTGGGAACCACCAGAATTCCTGGGCAGTAGAATTGCCTGTAAGGTCATTAATTGTTATATTAAATGGCACTACAACTATTCCATAATATGAATTATTGTTTGATATAAACTCTTGCACAGAGTTATTGAAGTATACAGCCCTCAAAACAGTGTTTGTCCAGTTGCCTTGTATGCCTGATTCACTAAACACATTGCTTTTGTAAGAGGATACATTAGCTATTATCGGCAAGAAAGTCATATTAGCTGAGCTATCGATTGCGACCATCGAACCCCAGTTAGCTGCAGTTCCATTTATATCGACTAACGATATATTTACTGCTCTTCTAGTACTAGAAGAGTTTACTGCGCCTCCTGCTGAAGCGTTTAGCACAAATGAAATCTGGAAGGTTAAATTAGAACTATTGAATGTATCATTTACTGCTTGGTATCCTGCAGTTGTTAGCACGCTTACTGTTACATTTGTTAAGTTTGCCTGGAATATATTAGAATAATAAGCTGAGCTATAGTCAAACAAGCTTTGATTTATGGTTAAAAGCCTCAAAGGAGCAGTCACAGTAACTGTGAACACGCTGCTATTGACTGTATTGCCTAAACTGTCGTTAACTCTAAACTTGATAGTATGAGTTCCTGAAGTGAAATTTGTCTGGTTGAAATATGTAAGATTAACGCCTGCAGACGCAGTTGTCCCGTCGCTAATGGTAACATTATTTGTCATATTAAGCAATGTGAATACATTGCTGCCATCCAAGAAATAGCCAAAGCTTGCTATTCTCATATCGTCCTTGGCTGATAAGTTTATACTTAACGCATCAAATTCATTCGTGCCTTCTGTTGGCTTTGTTACTGTCAATTGAGGCCCTACATTGTCAACTAAAAACCCAAATACTGTTGTATTAGAATTGCCTGCTGTATCTGTTATGGTGACTGTAAGAGTTCGATTAGCAGTTGTTGTCGGGCATGTTGACTCATTGAATGGGAAGATTACACTGGCGTTTAAGAACCTAACTGTATTGCTTGTGTTACAGCTAGAAACATATGTTAGATTGTCAATGCTGACTTCTCCGCCTAGACCTGTAAAGTTCAAACCATGAGTTGAGGTAATATTAGTATTGTTTACTCGTGATATGCCAGTTCCTTTACTGTTTGGCATAGTTACATTGCTGAATATCAAAGCTGGAACCTGTCCGCTTTGAACTGTGAATGTGTGAGTCATTGTTTTGTTATTGCCTGCCATATCAACTGCTCTGACTACGATAGTATGTGTTCCATTTGTGAATGTACATCCAGGCTCAGACGATGTTGAGAAAGAGAAATTTCTCCTCTGGTTTGCTAGTGTCCCATTAAATTTCTTGAACTTGTCGCAGCCATCATCCGGTTCAATTCCATCTACGCTAATGTTTATCTCGGAAAGGCTGCTGCCATCTGCCACTGCCCACCCTATTAGTATAGAAGTTAAAGATGTATTTGTGCCATTTACCGAGATTGAGCCATTTATTGTGATGTCTGGCTTTGTTCTGTCCTGTATAACAACTGTAATATTTTGAAGGCTATTAGAATTATTTACATTGCTAAGAGTGTCATTAACTAATATCCTAAAGGTGACATTTTTTCCTTCAAACTCGTTATGGCCTCTTATAGGGCTAAAGGAAAAGTTTGCAAGTGCAAATACATTAGCGCCGCTACTTCGATTGCTTATGTTAACCTCGTTATTAAGATTTGTAGTAGTATTTACTAACTGCCAGCTATTGCTGCTCGTATTAAAGAATTGCAATTCTGCATGGGATGTCTGAGTCAAATTGTCTGACACATTGGCTACTATGAACATTCTTGTATCCTGCGAGAAATTGAGGTGTTGCGAAGTGACATCAGGTTCTGTTCCATTAGTTGCATTCAGTTTAGTAATATTAGGCGGTATCTGGTCAACTACTACAGTAATTCTTTTACTTCTTGAGTTAGTTCTTGTAGTATCTGTAGCAGAAACATTTACTGCATAGCTGCCGTTTGTTTTGAATACATCAGCGGTAACATTACAAGTAACTATTCCTATTGAAACTGATGGGTTTACATTACTGCATGTTAAATTTGAGCTGGCTGGACCAGCTGTCTCGCCAGAACTAGCGGTCTCATTTCTGTAAGTGAAAAACCCAACTGCTGATCCGCCCACAAATATTGTTACATTTATAGAATTGTTTCTAGTCATGTTTAGGCCAGCCAAGCTGTCATTTACCTCGAAAGTAAGCGCTATTGCTGCGGTAGATGTAGTATTAGTTACATTTATGACTGGAGCTGTAAAATTAATGTCTGGTGGCGAAGTATCCAAAGTAAATGTTATATTGGCCGAGAACATATATTGCGCAAGATCTGTAGTTGCTGCGCTTGAATTTGAGAAATTTAAGCAAGCCACTCCTATTGTATAGTTTCCGTCCTTATTAAAAGTATAATTCATCCAGCTAGCAGCAATTGATCCATTTGTTATATTAGTGTCGTTAGTGCCTGCCTCATCTAGGCTAGCATTCTTAACTGTACCCCAAACTCGGGCTGTGTTGTTCGTCCATAAACTGCAGTTGGATTGATTTTCATGAGCTCTTGGATCTACTCCACCTAAAGACCAGGTTGCGTTGAACGTTACATTAATGTTCCTATTTGTACTGAAAGTTGTATTTCCAGGAGCTTTTATAACTACAGTCAATGCCTCAGCAGACCATATTGTTAATACAAAAATCAAAACAATAGAAACTAGCAGTATTATATTTACCCTAGCACTTTGAGAATTAAATAAGCTACCCTCTTTTTTCATTCCAATCCTCTTTTGGCAAAAATATCAAATATAAATATCAAAGATATGAATTTCACAGCATATATTTAAATATTTTGGTTTATGGCTTGTTTATTTTTATATTACTCAGCAAATTTTTCATTGAAAGCTCTTATTTTCACCATTTTTGGCAATTTTTAATATTTTATTCCAAATGACAATAAAAAACCTCACAAAAAACACAATAATCAGCAAGAGTTTTGAGCTTTGCACTAATATTTACTCAAAATCTATAGGATTGATGTTTTCCAGAAAATCCAGCAAAGCCTTAATTTTCAATTTTGACAAAGAGAGAATTATTAGTCTGCATATGTTTTTTGTTTTTCATCCTATAGATGTGCTGTTTTTAAATAAGAAAAAGATTGTTGTCGACAAGAAAGAGAATTTTAAGCCATTCACAATATATAGTTCTAAGAAAAAAGCAATGTATGCGATAGAATTGCCGAATGGAATTATTAATAAAACGAAAACTGAAATTGGGGATAAAATAATTTTCAAAAAATAGAATGGGGATGCAAGGAACTTCATGCAGAAGTGTTGACTTCCAACAATTTGAACCCTGATCAACCGCTGTCGCCGCATTATATTTCATCGTCTTGCAACTAATATCTCCAATAACTGGAGGCGGCTATACTAGCCAGGTTGTACTACATCCCCGACAAATAAAAGAATAAATTGACGTTATTTAAAGATTATTGTTTTAATAAATAGGAATCAAATCAAAAATATCTCTAATAATAAGCTTCTCCCTCAACTTTGTCTGGGATTTCTGCTGCAAAGCTTTTGTCTTCGCTGTTCCGCATATACCTTCTAATGCCGACTACAAGCCCAAAAGCTGCAGCTAATATTACTAGCAATATCAAAAACGCCTTCAAAATACTTTTTAATGCCAATCCTTCTGCAGATGTTACATTTCCTTTCAATGGAAGCTGCCTTAAAACCTTGTCATCGCTTTTTACTGTAACTAAAAATATCTGCTCGCCTGTAACTCTTGCTCTTGTTGATGCATGTATATTCAATGTTTTTGACTCCAAAGGCTTCAGCACAAATGCATTTGAATCTTTTAAGCTTAAGTCAGCCCATCCTGAGCCATCAAGCATTACAACATATGTATTGGATTCTGCTCCTTTATTTGTGAATGTTACTGGGAATATTACTTCGCTGCCGTCATTTTTCATATTTTGCTTTACAACTGGCAAATTTATCAAAAGCTTCTCATTGCCTAGCGA
>CAYOWR010000065.1:0-5184 GCA_964407725.1 uncultured Methanosarcinales archaeon | reverse complement strand
GCATCTCTTGAATCAAATTCTGGTTGCTATGCATCCTTCCTGCTGTGTCAATCAGCACTGCATCAATATTTTTTGCTCTTGCATGCTTTATTGCATCAAAAGCAACAGCCGCAGGATCAGAGCCATAAGTGTGCTTTATTATTTTAACTCCAAGCTTATCGGCATGCTGCTGGAGCTGCTCAATAGAAGCTGCCCTAAAGGTGTCTCCTGCAGCTAATACGCACGAAATTCCCTTTTCCTTGAGCATATTAGCCAATTTGGCAATGCTTGTCGTTTTTCCAGAACCGTTTATGCCGAAAAAGGCTATTATATACGGTTTTTCCTTTTTGTTTTTTATTTCCTCCACTAAATCAAAATCCGCAGATTGAAATAACTCCCCAATAGAATTCTTCAAAGTTTCTTGAATTGTCTCTTCAACTTTTGTTCTTTTTATGGGCTTTTCGACAAGCTCTTCCTTCAAATCATCTTTTATTTTTTCAATGACTTCAACAGCAACATTGTTTTCCATCAATGCTAATTCCATATCCCAGAATAATTTTTCAAACTGCTCTTCGTTTATTTTCGTTGTAATTATTTTTTCAGTTAATTTTGCGAAAAAGCCTTTCTTTTCTGGTTTTTCTTCAATAATTTTTTTCTGTTCCTTGTTTAATTCTTCATCATAATAAGCTTGAAATTTCTTGTCAACTTCTTCTTCTTTTTTCTTATCTATTACTACAGATTCAGTTTTTTGTAGCATTTCGGGAAAAGTCTTTCCAAACTCTTCTGGATGCTTCTCAATTACTTTTTTTATTATCTTAGTATCCCTTTTCTCTTCAACCTTTACATGCGGTTTTTCTTCTTTCTTTGCTTCTTTATATTCTATTTTGGGTTTTTCTTCCTTTTTATGCTCGACTGGCTTATGCTTAATGTGCTCAACTTCTTTTATTTCCGGTTTTTTCTCTTCGATTATTTCTTTCTGAACTTCAATTTTTGGCTTCTCTTCTTTGGACTCTAATTCTTCAACAGCTTCTTTTTCTTCCTTGCCGACAAATTTTTCTTTTAATTTTGCGAAAAACCCCTTCTCCTCTTTTTTTGGCCCTGGCGTTACTTCTATCTCTTTTTCTTCTACCTTGCCTTCTTTCTCAACGCCTTCAGAAATCTTTGATATTGCGCTTTTCAGCTTGTCTTTGAGGAATTTGAACATTTTATTCAATTATTCTTGTTTTGTAATTTTATTATTAGTTTGATTTTTATTGGGTTATATTTTATTGCGTTTTTTAGTTATTGAATATTCTGTTTAATGAGTTTTTAGTTATTGCATTCTATTTTTGTGCATTATAAGTATTTATTTTTTAATTATTTAATTGTCTTTGTTGAATTTCTCACTTTACTTTTTTATTGTGCAATTATCTCCAATTTTTAAGCCATATTTTCTGCAAAAATTTCCCATATTCAATGCAATCTCCATTCTTCCATAGTCGTCCTTGAATATTAATGCCTTTCCTTTTGCCACATCTCCAAAAGTCCTTGCAAATGGCAATTTAATGTTTTTTTTGTTAACTCGTATTTCTATAAATTTTCCAAGATTAACATTAAATTTATCCCAAATACCGTGCATAATATTGAGATGAGCCGAGCCGAACTTGTTTATTGAGATAATTACTGCTTCAATCTGATAATTTTTTATTGTTGCCTCTTCGTATGGTCCTTTGGTTAATTTATTTATATCCAATTTTTTCCCAAATTCTTCGATTTTAATTCCTTTTGAAAGATAAGCTGCTGCTGGAGTGAATATATCTCTGCCATGAAACACAGGGCTTACAGGCTTTCCCATATACCTTGTGTTTGTTACTTCAACTGCTTTCTTTATGCCGCCTAAAAATCTTGTTGCAGGAATCAAAACGCCATTATCCGGGCCTATCAAGAAATCCCCTCTGCCAGTCTCGATTATTATTGGCTTTCTTTTTGTTCCAACTCCAGGATCAACAACGCAAACATGGTAACCAATTGGCATGTAGCTTATTGTCTCCATTGTCCTTGCTGCATAGAATAAGTTGAAATCTGGCAAACCATGCATTAAATGCAAGATATGAGCTTCTGGATTAATCTCCAAAGCTACTGCTTCCATTATTGCTATGCCCTGGCTCTGCACTCCAAAGTCGCTTGTAAGTGTAATGAATGGTTTTTTCATTTTTAATTTTAAGTTTTTTTATTTTTTAATCGATTTAGTTTTAAATTGCGTATTTTTATTTAATGAAGTTTTAAATATTATTATCAAAAATTTAATCATAGAACTTTACTCTGAAATCATCCCTTGCAATTGCACTTCGAGCTCTGCTGCTTTAGTTGCCATCTTCTCAAGCTCTGAAATCATTTTCTGATGCAATTTTTTCATCTCGTCAATCTGGTTTTGTATAAGTTTTTTTGTTGAAATCATGTCTTTTTTCAAAACTACCCCGGCGCCTACGTTGACAAGCAGCTCTGAGGTGTTTTTTATCTCCCCTTTTGCAAAAATCCCAGAGCTTATCGGGACAAAAATTTCCTTTCCCTGCTTTATTTTATCAAGATCCTCCAAGCTAAGCCTTGTAGAATTCATCTCCATTAACTGATTTGTTAGAGCTTCAAGCTGCTTTTGGAGCTGCTTTATATGCTGGTCAATGGCCTGGTACTCCATATATATCTCTTTGGCCTTTTTTTCTTTTTCTTCCATATTACTTCAGTTTTCTTTCAAGCTTTTTGTACATTGCTTCGTAAACAATCCCCATAGGCAAGCCTTCATGGGTCCTTTTTATAGTTTCTGCCAGTAAATTTCCAATTGAGATTATTTTCAGCTTGCTTACCATCTTTTCTTTTGGTATATCTATCGTGTTTGTCACAACAACTTCCTTCAACATTGAATTGATTATGCGTTCAATCGCAGGATTTGACAAAACCCCATGCGTTGCAAGCGCATATACCTCTTTTGCGCCGAATTTAACCAAAATCTTGGCTGCTTCTGTTATCGAGCCGGCTGTGTCTATCAGATCGTCAACTATGATTGCGACTTTGCCTTTTACATCCCCTATAACATTCTCCACAGCAGCAACATTTTGTTCTGGCCTTCTCTTGTCTATGATAGCTATTGGTGCGTGCAGCACTTTCGCAAAAGATCTTGCTCTGGCTGCCCCTCCCGCATCCGGGCTTACAATTATTATATTCTTGAATTTCTTATTGGCAACATACTCGGCAAATTGTGGAATTACATCAAGATTGTCAGTTGGAATGTCAAAAAATCCCTGGACCTGGGCAACATGCAGGTCAAACATAATAACTCTGTCAGCTCCAGCAATCAAAATCATGTTGGAAACCAGCTTTGCTGTTATTGGCTCTCTTGGCTTTGTCTTTTTGTCCTGCCTGCAATACCCGAAATAAGGTATGACAGCAGTTATCTTTTCCGGAGAAGATCTCTTTAAAGCATCTATCATTATGAGCAATTCCATAAGATGCTTGTTTACATCAGGGGAAGTAGGTTGTATAATATACACATCTCCCCCTCTAACGCTCTCAAGAACCCTGCAATAAATCTCGCCATCGTGAAATATCTTTATCTCAACAGGAGTTAATGGCACTTTAAGTAGTCTTGAAACCTCCTCAGCCAGCTTTCTATTGGCAGTTCCTGATATAAGCTTTAGATGTTCGCTCAAATTTCCACCCTCAATTGAGTTTATAGAAAAAGTAAGTGTTTAAAAAGATTTGGGTTTTCATCCTGCAGGCTTGGCTTGGCTTTCAGCTTTCTGCTCTTCGCTTTTCTTCTTCAGCAAAATCTGTATCTCGCCGAAAGGATTTTCCTGAACTAGCTCTATCTTGTTCTGCTGGGCTAAATGCAATAGTGGAATGAATGTATGCACTTTATCTTCCTTTGATTCAGAAGGTAGTAATTTTGCAAATGTCAGCTTGTCCTTTATCGTATTCAAAAAGAATGTCCTGATTTTTATATAAACTTCCCTTATTATTTCTGTTATGTTTCTTTTCACTTTAGGGGCTTCAAGATTCATTGGAGGAATAGAATGCAGCAACCTTCTTTTTTTCACCTCTAAAGCTCTTTCCAAAGCTTGAACCAAGTCATAAATTGAAACTTTTCTTTTCCTTGGCTGAGGAGTTCTTGGAATCAAGCTCGGAATCTCTGTAAGTTTATCTATTTGTGTTGTTTCCTCAAAACCAAGCTCTTCCATTTCCTCTTCAACCCCTATAAGCAGCCTGTCTAATTCACTCAAATCTTCGCCAACAAGCTTGTTTGACTTCATTTTCAGCAATATTGCTGCTGCCAACAAAACTTTGCCAGAAATCCTGAAGTCATGCTCCTTTAAAGTCCTCAGCATGTCTATATATTTTTGCGTCAACAAGCTAATATCAATATCCCAAGGATCCATCTGCTCAGATTTAACTAGTTCATAGATTATGCTCTGCCAAGTAACTTCATCGGCTTTTGAGAGAAGTATATTGAAAATTCTTTCGTGAGGATCCATAAAGTAATTTCAGCGTGCATTATATATAAATTTATTCATTTCTGAGTGAAAAACGATAATTATATAAACAAGCTATCTAAAGATTCTGATGTGTTTTGATGAAGACTGCTAAGTTATCTAAACACGACAGGTATGTTCTTGAGCTAAGCAGCAAAATCAAAGACCGATATGATTCTATTTCATTAAACGTTCCTGTTAAGCATTCAAAGCGTTCTTTGGGTGAAATTGATATTGTCGCAAAAAAAGGCAGCAGGCTTGATTTGTATGAGGTGAAATGCTCTTATAGAATTACAAAAGCTAGAAAGCAATTGAATAGGATAAAAAACATATTGAATTTGAAGAATGCAAAAAGCTATTTCTACTGCGGGAATTCTAAGGCTTTGGTGACTGTTTGAATTTGACATTCTTTTTCCTTGTCAAAAATCGCGATAATATATTTCAAATAGTTGCGATTTTTGAGCATGCTCGGAATTGCTGACTTACCCTGAGCTCAAGTACTAGGGATTGCGCCTTAGCAATTCCGACATTTCAAAACCTTTTTATACACTCCTTTAATACAAAAATCCTATTTTGGGCTCGTAGTCTAGCGGTTAGATTTTCCCGCAAATGACGTCACCCTTACAATCTTAATGATTTGAAAGGTGAAGGTCACCAGTTCGAATCTGGTCGGGCCCATTATTTTAATCAAATTCTTTAAAAG
>CAYOWR010000064.1:0-5255 GCA_964407725.1 uncultured Methanosarcinales archaeon | reverse complement strand
AGACATCGCAGCATCCTATATTGAGGGAGTTTGAAGTCAAGGACAAGATATTCACTTTCTATCTGAAGACCGTCGAGTTTGACAGACCGTTGAGGGTTGATTTCCTGGGCGACAAGGGCGTGGCAGACAAGGCTGATTTTATCTCATCTGCATTGCTTAAGATGGCCGGGCACTCTAATTACGGGCTGCCGTCGGTGTTGATTGAAGCCGACCAGAGGGCAAAATTGGATGAGAATGAATTGGAAATGTTCTACCAAGACATCATGAACAAGACTGGGAACATAGCAAGCTTGTTTGAGCAGAGAAGAAATCAGAGACCATTCTAAGAAACTGTCCCTCCTTACGTCAAATGGCACCACTTCTACAGTTCTTAATATAGGTTTAACGCTATTTAAACGATTAGGTATTTAATGTGATAATATGTCGAGAGCTGATAGACTATCTATAATTAGAGAACTAGAAGAGAAATCTAAATCACCAGTGATTGCGTATATAACGGGAGACCGCCCTAATTTATCTACAAAAATAGCACCAGATGCCGTCAGAATTCTAAAAGCACACCTTGACAATATAGGCTACCAGAAAAAAATAAGTTTATTTTTGTATACAAGAGGAGGGGACTTGATGACCTCTTTTCGTGTAGTAAAACTCTTTAGGGAATATTGTGACGAGCTTTTTGTTCAAATACCCTTTCGTGCACATAGTGGAGGAACTTTGATAAGCATAGGTGCCAATGGTATAATAATGGGTAAACTAGCAGAACTTACACCTGTAGACCCATCAACTGCGAATCACTTCAACCCTACTAATCCCATCAATCCCATGGAAAAATTACCGATAAGTGTAGAAGATGTAACAGCATATCTTAGTCTAGCTAGGGAAAAAGCTAAGTTAAAGGAAGATAATATGCCCGAAGTATTTCGAATGTTAAGTGACAAGATTAATCCTGTAGCATTAGGTAATGTCCATAGAGTATATAATGTTATAAGAGAATTAATTCCAAAAATTCTATCTTTACATATGAATTCAGAGGACAAAGAAAAAATTGAGTTTATAACCAATATGTTAACAGAAAAACTGTATACTCACGATTATACTATTACAAGAGACGAAGCTGAGAGAATAGGGTTAAAGGTAGTTAAACCAGACGAAGAATTAGAAAAAACTATCTGGAACTTATATGAAGCCTATGAGAAAGACCTTCGATTAACCGAACCTTTCAACCCAATAGCTATTTTAGATAGTCAACAAACCGCACCATTCTCACATGAAATTGCATATATAGAAAGCGTAAGCAGGTGTGATGCACTTCTGGTTGAGGGGGATGTGGTAAATCAACCAGCTCAAATCCAACTTGGTCAGCAGATTATACAGCAACCAGGTCTGCCTATAGTAAAGGTTAAATCTCAGAAATGGAAAATAATATAAGTGGTTATATGGAATTTGGCGAGAAAGAAATGATAATGATTATCCCTTATACAGGAGGGACATTTGCGCCTTCTAACGGTGCTATTTTGTTAGAAACACAGATTATTAGGGAGGACTAATCATTTCTTTTCACTTTAGCAACATCCAGTTTATCTAAAAATACTACCAGCACTGGTCTACCATCCTTTTCATAAAGGTAGCTATACAACTCATCTCCCTGTCTCAACCCTGCAGCCATAATTGTCTGTTTTGGGATATACACAAAATAACTACTCCTATTCCTTACTAGCTTAATCTTCCATCCCAGTAGTTGCTTACCGTTGAATTGTTGCACAAACCCGTTATCCGACACTCGCATCAACCTTTCTTGAACTCTATGACCTCAACTTGGGAAGACCTATTCCGCTTGCCACCTAGTGCACGTTTTATCTGGTTCAACGCAGGGATAGAGACGACATTTTTAACCGAAAGTATCAGGGAGTCGTTACTTTCTTTGAAAGCGTAGGTCACAGACTCGTACCTTTTCATTATCTTATTTATATTCGGCTTACCGCCACTGACTTTGAACTTAGCTTGTACCATTCGTTGCCACCTTCTAATCTAGTTGCAGATGATGCGGCTGTTGAAGTAACCGCTATAACAGAACGAGAAACAGAGTCTGTAACTGTAACACTTTGAACCGTTGGGACCGTTATCTTGTCGAGTTTGTTTAAAAGAGCTTGTAAAAGTTGTGTTGACTTGGTCTGGTTATCTAGACGTGAGCTATTCTTACATTAAATTTATTTTCAAAAATCCAATCTACACCATCTTCAATTGCCTTTGCTATATCCTTCAGATTCTTTAAATAAAAGTTGGCTAGATTAAAGAATGTATTATCTGTAGACTCGTGTGGAAGTATCCATTCTTCTATGCGTTCTGTTAGATTATCTTTTATGCCATATGGCATTCCAATCCAATTACTTCGCATTCCAGTAACTTTGACATATTTCGACAACAAATGCGGATATTTTGTTTTTATCTCTTCTGCTATGCTATTCAAATCTTTAGACGAATTTTGACTTATTTTATCAAAGAGTATAAGAAGACTTTTCAGATAATATTTGGTTTCACTCTCATCATTCTTATCTTTCATCAAAAGTTCTGTTTTATACCATTCGTATATCAGTTCTAGGCTAGCGTGCAATTTGACTGCACGGTCTTTAAGTACAAGCCACCAGCTTATTTGCCCGTTATCCCCTAAATCTGATGCATGTGTATTGTGGCATGAATTTATAGTCTCAAGTGTTTTAACAATGTCCCTAACCATAGGCGATGCTAAAACCAATAGCCTGAAATAAACCGTAGAATTATTCTCTAATAAAACCCCGTGAAGCTTTTCCTTATTCCAAAACTCAACGTTTTTTACCTTTTCTTGTTCTTCCTTGAAAGCAACTGCAGGGTTTTCCACATAAACATAAATTCGTTTATCGGCTTTCAATTTAGAAAGCCTATGAAGTTGTTTAATGTCTTTCTTAAGCGGTTTAATTTTAGCTTGAATATAAATCTTTTCATCAGGATTAGAAATGTCTAAATCTGCACCATCTTCTCGGCGTCTGTCGATTTTATGAAGGTTAATTACTCGATAGCCTCTTTTATCAAAAGTCTCCTCTAAACACTCGTGAATAATCTCTTCTTCTCTGTTCAGCCACACGTTAGTTAAATCCATAAATTAAAGGTATCTTATTAATTTAAAGTAGTTTCTAATTCTAGGATATGGGAACGATTGAAGAAATTAGAAAAGTGTACACACTCTTAAATATTGGTCAGGGTTCAGATAGTCAAAAGAAATTAATGTTTGATTTTGAACTTAATGATGACGAGTACAAAATCATAGTAAATGGTCTTTTAGGAGAAAATCTCATAAAGTCTGAAAACGGCAAATTGGTTTTAACATTGGAGGGTCTTCTAACTGCATCGAATGGAACCGTCAGAAAGGAAGATGCTATAAGAATTATGGCTAAGAAGGGAGCCTCTTTCAATTATGCAAATAAATTAGGCGAGGATGTTATATTTGTACCTTACCTGTCTTTTGATGAAAGAGAAAACTATTCAGGAGAAAATTCACTCCGCTTATATAAAACAGAATTAGTTCTTTCGAATTTTAGCATCCAAGCTCTACAAGTAGTAGAAGACTCGTTATATAATGGTTCTCTAGCATCGGCACACGGCGGCTCTTGGATAATCAAGGAACAAAGTGGTGTCTGCGGACTCGGAGTTCGAAATATGCTTGAAACTATTAGAAAGCATAGACTGAAAAACTATAGCATAAAAGTCGCCTTTTCAGAGCATACCTACATATTGATAATTACAGCTAGAATTAAAAATAGTCAGATAGAAAAAGTTTATTTTGATTTTTATCTAAGTAATTGCGGAGAAACACCCTACGTAGATGTGTTAAAACAACTTAATAATACGTTGAGGCTATTCTTGAATTTTGTTGGTGTCGAACATATACCATTAGGAAAGGAAATAATAGTGAACTCAAATAAGACTCTCATAAATGGAAAATTCTACTATGGTAGATTAGCCTTCACTCCTGAAATTTGTGGCAAATTATATTTTAAAACCAAATATTTGAAATCAGAGCTACCTCTCATAGTAGCTATAAATCCAAATAGAATCAGAACCGACATCGAACTTAAAAGAGTGTTTCCATGGTTTGTCTATTGTGCTGGAGGCTTTCTTGAAGAAGACTTTAAAAAGAAAATAAAATTTCAATTACACTCATTTGAACAATACAACTTAAAAGAAGCCACTGTAGTTGATATGATAGTAACTCCTTATGTAGACTCGCCGATGAATAGATATCTGAGAAAGTTACATTCTAAAAATAGAGTGTTAGCATGAGTGCCATAATCGATTTAATGAACTTTTTACTAACATCACCGTTTCAATTCTTTATCTTTTTAGCCATGCTTCTCCCGGGATACTTATACTTCTTGAAAATAAGAAGAGAAAGTGATATAACAAATTTAACAGAGTTAGATGTTCTGCTATCGACGTTGTTCTATTCTGCTATATTTTTATTTTTTGGCGGGTTGTTGGCTATAACATTAACATGGGGAATAAACCTACCTGATGTGTGGAACTATCATTATAGCCAGTTGTCAGAAGAAATAAAACAGCAAATATTACTCTCGGAGTATACGAATAGGATATTTCTAAGTTCTGTAGCATTTATTGAGTGGGTCTTTTTCATAACATCTGTTAAATCAGATTGGAAATCATTTATTTCTAAAAAAGAATGGGTAAGTAGGATGCTTTCAAAATTCAATAATAATAACTTCATGTTTTATTGGCTATCATTTTCCATATATTTTTTAGTATTTTTGCTGAGCATAAACTCTAGTTTTCCAATAAATTATGTGTTTTCAGGTTTAGCATTAATTCCCACATATTTGATGTGTGCAAAAGTTTTGCATAGTGTAAAAAAGACTATATTCTAAAAACCTTAATGTCCCATCCTCTTCTCTTATATAGCACAGCTAACATCGGTATAGCCCCGCATCTTTTGCAAGCTTCTACTAACCTCTTAATCTGCTTCTTTGGTGACTTGAAATTCTTCTTCCATGTAGTCTTGACCTCAATCAAATATGGTACGCCATCTTTAATCCCAACAAAATCACATACACATTCGTTGATGCGTACGCTGTTACATATGCAATTTACTTGACCTAAGAAGACAGACTAAAACATTCTAAGAAACTAAGTAATATGACAAAAGCATCATCAACTTTTATTCTCGTCTTCTAAAAAATTCTAAATCACCAGCAGTAATGAGTATATTC
>CAYOWR010000063.1:0-5281 GCA_964407725.1 uncultured Methanosarcinales archaeon | reverse complement strand
GTTATTAGAATACCAAGGCAACGCAATAGCTGCTATGCTACAGAGGCATAGAGAATTGAAAAAAAGTTTCCTATATAAAAGTTATGGATAAGATAAGAATAAAAATATTTGTCAAAACTTGACAGATGCTCCAAGCCCGATCCTTGTATAGAAGGCTGTAGTTTTGTCTGTAGGATTTATCCCGGGGGTAATTGCTCTAGTGGAGAGTGAACTTCCAGCATATTCAAAGGTTACAACCTCAGCCAAATGCTTGCCTATTGTATTTTTTCCAAGAATAACATATAAAATAACTTGCCCTCCATACCCTAAATTTCTACTGCGAACTTCATTTACATCTGCCAAACTTGCAGTCGGTGATTGACCTGTAGGTATGATTCTCGTCTGCAAGACTAAATCATCAAGAGGAAACTCCAGCCTTAATCTTCCGTCTATTCGTATTCCAAAATCTTCGAAATCATCATAAAAATTTCTTGATCCGGATAAAGACAACCAAGGAACCAGTACCCTATTGATTTCATCTTGCTTACCCAAAAAGTAATAAGCCGTGTAACCACCATAATTTGCCGCCCAGAAAGATCTTTTTGAGGCAGTTACAGCTTCCTGCGAATCAAATCCAACTAGCAATTTTAAGTGGTTGCCGCTTAAATGCCCTCTTATTAATCCTGCATCAACTCCATAGAGGGAACGGCTCGGAGCTGGAGATTTTGCTGAAAGATGTTCAGAGTTATCTTTGTTAAATTCCTGACTAACTCGGGCGCCTGCCAGCAATCCAATACCAAGCCCTAATTCTCTAACCTTAGCTAAAACGGCAGCATCTACCAAATCAGAATTTGAGGCTGGAAATGAAGCTGGTGTTGCATATCCAAATTCAGCCTCATAATAATCTCTATCGCGTCTTAAATCACTTAAACTTGGGTGTATGCTTTTTGATAGCCCCAGCATCAGTTCAATATCAGGTGATGAAAATTGGACTCCAAGATTATGCCTCGATACAAAATTACCAAAAAAAGGTCTTGAAGATCTGTTTTCTGGATCTAACGAGAATTTCCCCTTTACATCTTCAAAATGTGAATCAAAATTATAGAAAATACGCCACGAAGAAATATCCACTGAAGGTCCAAGGTTTGAAATCTTTGGTTTTGGTTTCGGCTTCGGTTTGGGCACTTCTTGAGCAACAGGCGCTTGCACTGCAGTCTGGGCTCTTGCAGGAGACGCTAATAAAGTGCCAATTGTTGTTGCTGTTGCTAAGGCTGCGAGAAAGTTATTGAACCTCATTTAGTTAGGTAATGAATTCTTGTTTATAAATGTTACTATTTAACAGTCGTTATCATTCAGAGAAAATGCGGGGGAAGGGATTTGAACCCTCGTACTCACTAAGAGACAGGATATCATAATCCCATTTACAAATGGGTGTCTCCTTAAGTCCTGCGCATTTGACCAGGCTTTGCTCTAAGGATTCCAAAACTAATGCTTCGGAATTACCCCCGCATCCTAAAAATGCTTAGGCATTTTTGGGAACTTGAACTCTGTTCAAGTATTGCCTGGCTAGATTTTGGTTTAGAAGTTATTATTTAAATCTTATGATAAAAAAATTTATAATTGATACTTGTACTTCTGCAGCTCAAAGAAAGACCTTAGTCTCTTGTAAAGCTCATGGCATTGTCCTGAAACTTCGCCATCATATTTGTCGGACCAAAACTTATAAATAAATCTGTCAATTAACGACCTTATAAACCAATACATCGGCTTGAGCTGGTAAAAAGTGCCATGAAGATGCGATTCGACAAATCCGTTAATGTCTATGAACACATCACCATTGTTTATTCTTATTTTTTTCCCCTTTCTTTTTATGACAGCTTCTTTTACATTGTCCATAATCGCCTTCAAAACAATAATGCCGTGATGCAATTCGTCAAAATGGCTGTGGATTTCCATAATTAGATGTATTCTCTTCCCATCTTTTGTGACATGCTCCATTTTCTGCTTTGGCTCTTTTTCAAATCCCTTTTCCTTTGCCCAGTTGCCAACTTCAGCATAGAAATCATCGACTACAAAAGGCCCATTGTATGTTACCCTTAGATTATAGAGCACTTGCTTTTTTTCGCTCATTTTATTTGGCCTTTGAAATGACTGCATAATGCCTGTGCAAATTTAGGTATTTTTCTAGGGCATCATTCAAATGATTTATGTCGTGCACAAGCCTCTGCTCAAAACCTTCAGTATACACTTTAAAAATAAAATAGTCATAGATAGTTCTCAAAAAAAAGAAAAAAGGCCTGTTGCTCCAGTAATTGTCATAGTCATATTCCATAAAGCCGTCTATTATTATAACTATTCTTCCATTGTCGAGCTTTGATTTCTTCCCATCAATCACCATCTCTGTCTTCCTCAAATCATATCCCAAGACTCTAACTTTTATTATGTACTGCACATAGTCTGAAATTTTCTTCCAGGGAGACATCTGCCACTCAACAAATTTGCCGTTTGGAGTGTTCTGCTCAAAATCCTTTTCATGCTGCTTGTCAAAGCCCTTTTCCCAGATGAAATTCTCGATAAACTTAAACAGCTCCTTTAGGTTTATAGGCCCGCTGTAGTCTGTCTTTACATGATCAACAACTATTTTTAAATGTCCCATATTTGCTAATGCACGCCAGCATGATGCCTGGTTTCGTAAGCCTCTGATTCCATTTTCAAGCGCTCTCTTATCAAAGTCTGAAGCCTTAGAACAATCTTGTATTGAAGCTCATCCCACCACACGCCTTCATATCGCTTTCGTATGACATATTTATTGTAAAAGCTTTTTATATGGGCCATAAATGCGCTTTTCTCCCAAACCTTATGGGGGTCTGTCTCAACTTTTCCGTAAAGCTGAACCCACAATCTGCCCTTAGCCATTTTCCTTTTTGTGCCATCCTTCAAAATAACATCAACATCATGCATGTCAAAAGTCTCAATATTGACAGAAACATGCCATTTAACATAATCTTCAATCTCCCTATTTGCCTCAAATTGATATAAGATTTCCGGGCCAAAAGGCCCTGGCTTTCTATACCTTTGCTGCTTCTCATAAAACTTGAATTTTTTTTCTAGAAAAAAATTTGCAATTGACTCATACAAGTCCTGCATGTCAAAAACTCCTTTGTATTGTATGTACGCTGTCCTTGTAGGAGCTTCAGGAAAATGCACAAAGTCGTCAGGCTTCATGAGCCTTTTTTGAGAATAAGTATATATAAAGTTATCGAAAATAATGTTTATAAGAAAAGGTTTATATATAAGTAATTCAAATTTAAATCTATAAAAAAGGTGCTTTAATGGTAAAAATAAACAAATTCTATTTATTAATTGCAGCTACTATATTGCTAAACATAGCATTAGTCAATGCCGCGCCCTTTGATGTCAATGTGACTCCAATAAACGACAAGATAGTTGTAAATGAAGTTGCGGAGTTTGACATCAACATAAGAAATAACTTGGACACAAATGAAGAATTTACAATCAAAAAAGCCGGCTACCCTTTCTGGGATATGTACACTAAGCCGCTGCAGAGCCCCATCACCTTAAAGGTGCCTTCGCACAGCTCAGCATCAATAAGGCTTTTTGTCGAGCCTTTGTATATAACATCAGTAGACACTTACACTCTCCATACTAGTATAATACTTGAGCGCTTGGGACAAGAGCAGAAAGTGCCTGTAACTATTGGCATAAAATCGACTGAGCCCCTAATAAGCGGCTATATACCGACTGTCCTTGCAATTGTAGACGTACCAGAAAAAATAGACCCAAGGGAAAAAACCACGATCAAAATAACATTAAATAATCAAAACCCAATAAATTATACAAATTTGACAATAAAGATTGAGAGCAATCTGATCAAAGGCGAGTTGTACACGGACTTAGGCCCAAAAGAGGAAAAGACAGTTGAAGTTGCAAAGGAGATCGATGCTCTAACCCCGCCGCAAGAAGACAGATTGGTTGTAGCAATATTCTTGGACAAAAGAGTGATAGTTAATCCTTTTATTAAAGAGTTTGCCGTTATAGAATACGTAACAAAAGAAGAACTGCAAGAGCAGAAATCCTTGTTGAAAACTACAAAAGGCGTCAAGGTCCTGTCAAATAATCCTGATTATAAGGGGCAGTTAAAGGTTGAGACAACGCTGCTAAAGAATCTGTTCTCAAGCTCTGAACCAAGGGCAGAGCTGGTCAAAGAGGATGGAAAATATTATCTTGTTTGGGATATTGAGGTAGGTAACGACAATATATCCAATGCTTATGTAACCGAAAACTACAGGCTTCTTGTTGTTATTATTGCATTAGTCATAACAGCTATAGCATTATATTTTCTCTTCCGCAGCCCAATTGTGGTAAGAAAAGGGATTGCTAATGTTGGATTCAGTGAAGGCGGTGTTTCAGACGCTAAAGTTGTTGTGAGAGTTAAGAATCGGAGTGGGAGCCAAATAACAAATATTGAAGTAGTTGACCACGTTCCTCACATAGCACATGTTGAAAAGGAGCTTTCAATAGGCTCGATGCAGCCCCATGCTGTGCTGCAGCATCCAAAAGGGGGCCTTGTGATAAAATGGACTGTAGAAGTGTTAGAGCCAGGCGATGAAAGAGTTTTGTCTTACAGAATGAAATCAAGGCTGCCGATACTAGGCGAATTTAACCTTCCTGCGGCAAGCGCAAGATGCAAAATAGGTGAAAAGGTAGTAATTAGTAATTCTAACAGAATCAGTGTTGGTGGTTAATTATTTAGTAAGTAAGTTAAAACTGATCTTCAACTGCCTTCGGCAGAGTTATTTCTAAATTTTAATCCGTTGCTTCGCAACAAATAATTGTGCTCGGGCTCGCTCTATGGCCAATTCGCTCGCCCTCGCCTATATATACATTAACAAACAGAATCACAAACGGGTCACCTTTTTCGCTATGCATAAAAAGGTCGTTTAAGTTTTTTGAAATTTTTCAATCGTTAATGCGTAGTTTTATTATTGAATTAGTTTGTTAATGAATTTTTTATTTGTTATTGAAATTGTTTTATTGAACTAATTAAGTTTTTAAGAAATATTTCATACAAATATTTATAAATCAATATCTTATATTCATTTTCATTCCCCACGTAGCTTAAACTGGTAGCTGCCAATCGCTAGATTGGCTCGCTGGTGAATGGAGCGCTCGGCTGTGAGACTTTAAAGAAGTTTGGCCATAGATGCGTTCTAAGACCATATGCGCATAGCAAGGGATGAATTAGAATCAGTCGTTCCCGGGAGGTCGCTGGTTCAAATCC
>CAYOWR010000062.1:0-5357 GCA_964407725.1 uncultured Methanosarcinales archaeon | reverse complement strand
GCTTTGCAGTTCCTGTGGGCGGAGGTGGTGGGGTAGTAGAAACTGTTACTGAACCGCAAGACCTTGTAGATGATGCGCCTTTTGAGTCAGTTGCATTAATGCTTACGCTGAATGTTCCTGTTGAGCTGTATGTGTGCTGTGCTGAACTTGAGCCACCTGTTGTTACAGAACTATCACCCCAGTTTACTTTTACTGTGAATGCATCATTTTCCAGGTCTGAAATTGCATAGTTTATTGTTGCTTGGTTTCCCAGTGTTATAGAAGAGCTTGACGGACTGCACGAGCTTATTTCGGGCGGATTATTTCCCGACACTGGGCTTACTGTAAATACAACGCAATTTCTAGTTGTTGAAGCGCCTTTTGAGTCAGTTGCTGTTATTGTTACGCTAAATGTGCCAGTGCTTGTATAGGTATGCTGGGCTGAGTTGCTTCCGCCAGTTGAATTTGTTCCATCTCCCCAGGTAACTGTAACCGTGACAGGATCATTATCTGGGTCTGAAACTGTGTATTGTATTGCTGCAGGATTTCCTAAAGTAATTGATGTGTTTGTGGAAGTGCATGAAGAGATTACCGGTGGGCTATTGGTTACATTGGATATTACTTGCTTGTTCTTGAAGACAACTGCTGCGCATGTTGGTCCACCAGGAACATTTACAACGCCATTAGGCGGGGTAACACTTAAAAGATTCCAGCCATTTGGCACAACCTCTGTGACATTATGTGTGCCTACACTAACATTTGTGAAATGAGCCAAACCAGCAGCATCATTTTGCGCTGTTTTGACTCCGCCATCAAGCTTAAAGGTAAATTGCGCTACTGGTGTTATAGGATTTCCATCCTTGTCAAAAGTCTCTTTACGTATATCAATGCATCCAGCTTGTGTTGGAGCAACTACCTTGATTGTGCCGCAGCTTTCATCTGTTATCAAGCCATGCGAGTCCTCTGCTATAATTTTAAGAGTATACGTCCCAGCTGCGCTATAAACATGTTTTGACGAGCCTCCAGCACCGAATGTTGTTGAGCCATCTCCCCACTTTATCTTTACGGTAACAGGGTCGCCATCCGGGTCTAAGACGCTATAAATTACTTTAGCAAGATCGCCAACATTTACAGGAGATCCCACAGGTTTGCATGATTTAATTTCAGGGGCCTTATTTTTTTTGTCAAGAGCGATGCAAATTGGAACAACGCTATTAGCAATGGAGTTGGGCCAGGCAGAATGCCTCACAATAAGCTTGTTGATATATTCTGAAATCAATAGATTACGGTTGACAAACTGAAATACATTTTCAGAATTGTCTGGAATATCATCAATGGAATTTGATCTTGCTACTTCGCTATTGCTTGGATTTAAGAATTTAACAAAAAACTGCTCTCTTGTCTGGTCTGGCTGGTACTTATTAAAATGGTCATCAAAAGAATGAAGGCCAACGTCGTAGCTCCCTGACGGAATATTTACACCGGTAATTACGCTAGTAGCTTCATCTTCACTACGATCTGACCTTAAACCGCCATTTACGCTTAAATCAATTATTATCCTTCCAGGCTTTGGAGAAAATCCACAAGCAGGTAAGCTAGCAGCATTAACAGCAACAGCTAAATTAGAAAATAAAGTTACTATAAATAATACAATTAAAATGCCAGCGAACTTATTAAGATGGCTCATTGCTTCCCCCCAAATTTCACCTAATTAACGAAAAGCGCAATCATTTATAAATCTTTTGACTTTGTTACTATTTTATAATAGTAGTTTTAATTTTTCAGAGCCTTGTTATTCTTTTCTTTGATTTATTGATCCACTCTTTGAGCTTCTCTTTTTTGATTCCAAGCAGAAATAAGCCAGCTATTATCAACAAAATGCCTTGTATTATTGGAAGAAAAATTCCTGCTATGCCAACAACAATAAGGATTATGCCTATTGTGATTTTTACTGCTTTGATTATCTCGTTCTTCATCTTAGGTTGTTATGGCAACAGTTGATACTGCTTTTTTGTCGAGCAATGCACTTCCAATGCCTTTTCCAACAAAAAATGACGGCTTGCTCAAAGCGTCCGTCAATAAATCCAAAATGCCTTTTTCTGTTTCGTACTCGGCAATCTCCACTTCAATTTTTTCTTTATATTCTATGTACCTGATAACTTCGTCTTTTGAGCCAAGCTCATCAACCAAGCCGAGCTCTTTAGCCTGTGTGCCCAAATAAAACAAGCCGTTTGCAATTTTGTCAACGTCTTTTTTGTTCATGTTCCTGTTCTTTGCGACTTCGCTCACAAAATAGTCTCTTATCAAATCAAGGTTTTGCTGGAATATGGCCTGCTCTTCTGATGTCATTTCCTTGAAAGGGGTGCCTATATCCTTGTATTTCCCAGAAACTAGTCTTCTGTAGGTCACATTATATCTCTCCAAGAACTCCGGAAATTCCAAATAAGATGCTATGACGCCTATCGAGCCTGTTACAGAAACTCGATTTGCTACAATGTAATCCGCAGAAGATGCCACCCAATAAGCGCCTGATGCTCCGACCTCCCTAATCCATGCAACAGTTGTTTTATTGGTTTTTTTGACGGCATTTGCTATTTCTTCTGATGCAACTGCCGAGCCGCCTGGGCTGTTAATCTCAAGAATAATGGCTTTTATGTTTGGGTTTTTGTCAGCCTTTTCTATAAGCTCGACGGCATCAAGCGATGAGGTAATGCTCTCAAAAAGCGATTCTGAGTCCTCGCTGCCGATGATTACTCCATCAATATGAATAAGTGCGACATTTCCGCTAAGCGATTCAAGATCAACTCCAACAAATAGAGAGATGATGCCCAATGCAATTAACCCCAAAAATCCGAGCAGCAGCACAACAAATATAGCGTAGCCCCACCTAAATTGTTTTTGAGGTATTTTGCTCACTGCTCATCACCTTTCTTGTATGCCTGAAAAATGTCTTTTCTTCACTGCTTCAGATTGTCCAGAATCTGGTCCTTGGCCATCTCCAGATAGCCTATGACTTCCTGCGGAGTCACATTATGGGTTTTCATGGACGTTTGGATATTATTTTCTGACGCATCCACCCTCAGCAAAAATACTTTCTCTGAAGCCATTTTGAAATTTTATTGATAATTTTTGTTATTGGATTTTCGTTTAATGGGTTTTTAGTTAATGAATATTTTTATTGTATTTATTGTTATTGGAGTTTTGAATTCGTTTATTGGATTTTTATTTCGTTAATGTTTGTTTTGTTATTGCCTTTTGATTATAAACTTATTGCTCCAGACTGTAAACCTCAACAACTTTTGTCTTGCTCAATATCTCGCTTAACCTCTGGTTTGTCTTTGTGAAGAACATAAACAAAGGATCCAGTATAATTAATAAGTCAAACGGAAAAACAGGAATAAACAATAGGTTCCTTACTAAAACCTGCCATCTTTTCAGTTCATTATCTGTGGTTACATATATATTCATCAATTTTTTGCCTATTGTCTGGGCCATTTTGGTTTCCATAATATAAAAATATAGAAATATAAGAATAGATGCTGAAAAATAAACTGTCAGTATATAAGAAGTATTTTCCGCATTGCTCAGAAGCTTATAGGTTTCCGCAAAAGAGTAATTGACAGGAACAATGCTTCTCAGCGCCTTTCTGAAAGGAAACAAAACAAATAAAATTAGTATAAGCATGTCTATAACAAAAGCAATAATTCTCTTCCATAACAATGCAGGCCCCACAAATGTTTTTTCCTTTGGAAGATTCAGTCGTGGCATTGTTTTTGTGAAATAAGTTGTATATTTAAAAATATGGTTTTTATGACTTGTATCTGAAGGCAGAGTAGTGGCAACGGGTTACCTTTTGTTGATTTACAGAACGAGGTCGTTCTAGGATTTTCTAAATTTTTTTAATTAGTTATTGAATATTTTTAGTTCCATTTTTCGTTAATGGAGTTTTTATTATTGTTTTATGTTTTTAATTGTTTATTGTATTTTTCGTTAATGATTATATATATTTTTATTGAGTTTGCTATTAAGAATATCCTTATACGTTTATAGAAACTTATTTAAACGAGCCGATATCCAGCTTGTTCAAATGAGCAAGAAGAAAGCAGAGCAGGCAATGCAGGAGAAATACCAGCAGGAAATTTCCAGAATAAATCTTCCTAGAGGCAATGAGTCTTTTGGTGTCATAGAGCAGAGGCTTGGCGGTTCAAGAATGAGAGTGAGATGTCTTGACGGAAAAACAAGGATTTGCAGGATTCCCGGCAGATTAACAAGAAAATTATGGGTCAGGGAAGGGGACATTGTTATCGCGCAGCCGTGGGAGTACAGCGGTGATCAGAAAGGAGATATAATATACAAATATTCGCCAACTCAGGTTGCTTTTCTGAAGAGGAAAGGCTACCTTAAGCAACTTGATGAGTTTGAGGAATTCTAGAGATTTACTACTTTATAATAGAAATATTTAAATATTGTAAATAAAAACCAACTGTTATGGAAAGGCCGAGCCTGAGTTTTTTTGCAATGATTTTCATTTTGCTCTTTACACTAATTGGCTTTATATTTGTTGTGTTTGACTTAAGAGGGATTACATTCATCTTTGAATTGGGAGTTTTGCTTACATTTATGTTCCTGCTTACCTTTGCAATGTTTTTCGTTTTCTCCAATAAAAGAGGAAGCTGGGGCATAATTGCAGCAGTATTGCTACTTTTGATGTTTAATGTGCTGGTAATTTTCTTGCTGACGAGAAGATTCAGCTTGGCTTACATTGTATCGACATTGTTTTCTGTTATTGGAGTTATATTAGCTGTGCTGAATGTTGCATGGATGCGCAGAGAGCATGTGGAAGAAGGTGAGAAATATTATTATCCATTTATTGACAAGATGGAGCCAAAAGAGGAAAAAGCAGAAGCCAAGGCCGAAGCGACATTAAAGAAGACATTTACTCCAGGCAAGTATGTCGCAAGCAAAAAAGCTAATAAATTTCACAGCCCAAAGTGCGACTGGGCTGCAAGAATCAGCAAGGAAAACCGGGTTTGGTTTAATTCAAAAGAGGAAGCTAAGAAGCAGGGTTTTGAAGCTGATAAGTGCGTTCTCTAATTACTTATTCCACAATAAGATTATCAATAAAACAACGCTTACAGTCACCGCGCTGTCTGCTATATTAAACACTGGCCAAATTCTGAAATCAATAAAATCTGTGACTGCGCCATAAATTATTCTATCCATTAAATTTCCAATTGTGCCTCCAAGCAATAATCCGACTGCAAATTGAAGATATTTTTCCCTAATCTTCATTCTCAAATAATAAAAAATAACTATTATAACCACAACAGAAAACAAAACAAAAAACCAGTTTAAATTCTTAAACAATCCAAAAGCAG
>CAYOWR010000061.1:0-5364 GCA_964407725.1 uncultured Methanosarcinales archaeon | reverse complement strand
CTTAACTCCTTTATTTCTAATTCCTCGCTACCGGTAATCACTGCTTTCTTGCTCTTCCAGATTGTTCTGCCATTTGGTTGTTTCTATGTTTTTATGAAATTGTTCTTGTATATAATTCTCAACACTTTCAAGGTATCTAACGCTTGGCTTTAATCTTATTCTGTGGGACAGAACAGACACTAACACATCTTTAATATCTTCAAACTGGACATTTTTTCTGCCTTTTACTATGGCATTTGACTGCGACCTTTCGTACAAGCCAATTGAAGCTCTAACGCTTGGCTTTTTTTCCAATTTTTCATCTTGCCTTAATAATCTTATAAAATAAACCATCAAATCTAGGAGCTCTTCGCTTACATTTGCGAGTTTTTTCCCTTTCATAACAACAATTTCCTTTTCAATTTCATTATTTTCCGGATAATCCATATAAATAATATCAAATCTGTCCAATAAAACATCACTTAATTTTTCAGTTGAAGTATCTTCTGGATTCATTGTGCAAATTGATATAAAATTAACATCAAAGTCAACATCATAAGAGCCAATAGTTGCTTTTCTTTCCTCCAGAACTTGCAGCAAAGCATTCTGTAATTTTTCAGGGCATCTGTTCAATTCATCAAAAAATAAAACTCCATTATTGGCTTTGAATATTTTTCCTGGAGTGAATGCTTCCAGGCTTAAAGGTCCGAATTTCAAAGCTTTTAATGGATCTATATCACCTAATAAATCCTCAACTGTTAAATCCGGTGAGCCTTGAATTCTTACAAATCTCTTATTTCCTTCTATCTTTGCTGTTTTATTTGACTTTTTCTGCTTGCAGGAAGGGCAAACTGGATTATTTGGAGTGCAGTGAAATTCGCAATCTTCAATAATTTCAATAGGTGGCAATAGCTTTGCTATGTTCTTTGCCAAAGTTGTCTTTCCAATTCCTGGATGCCCAACAATAATTATGTGCCTGTCTGTCAACAATGCTGATTTAATTCCTTGTTTAGCAGCATCCTGCCCTAATATGTCTGTGAAAGGGTCTTTGTTCTTTGCAAATGTTTCTTTAAGTTGTTCGCTTAGCATTTTGTTGAATATAGAATCAGAGGAAAAGGAAGGATTGTTTATAAAAGTATATGTTTAAATTAATCTAATTAACAATACTGAAAGCCCAGCCACAAATGGAACTACCAAATTGTCATCAACCTGCTCTGCTCCTATCTTGATTTCGATAGCTTCCACAGCCATTGCAGCCAAAGAAGCAAAAAATGCCTCAAACCAAGGCAAAAAGATTAAAGCACCTAAAAATCCGGCAACAAATCCTGCAATCGTGCCTTCTAAAAATTTTGTTTTAGAAAATAGATGCTTTATTTTGCCTAAATGCAGGCCATAAAGATGCGAAACTGAGTCACCTAAGGCTAATACCATGATTGAAGCCATTGCAACTTCTCTGGGAAAAAGCAACAAAGCAATATAAACTCCAATAAAATAAAAGAGCATGCCCTTGCCCGGGAATCTTTCAATATCTTGTTTGCGCTCAAATCTTTGCAAGAGCTCATGAATTATAGGAATTCTTGTCTTTTTGCTCAAATAAGATAATATTAATCCAATAATTATCAAAACAGCAATAATTTCTTTATTAATAATCCCGTACATCAGCAAGCCAACAAGAACAAATCCTAAGAAAATATGGAATAGCTGCCTGTTCCACTCAAAATTATTTACTTGCATTTTTTTCATAATATTCAAGCGCAAACAGCCCGATAAAGTACCCAAATAAAGCCCCGAACACAACATCGCTCAAAAAATGAAATCCAAAATAAATCCTCGTAAAAGCCACTAAAAATACAAAACCTACCCAGAAATATTTTTGTTTTGGCAGAAACTTGACCAATGCAGGAAGCAAAGAAAAAGCAACAGCAGCATGCATGCTTGGAAATGAGTAATTAATAAGATTAATAACAGGGAATATAAGAGTATGCATCGGCCTTTGCCTTAATACAATTAGCTTGGCTATAAAAGTCAAGGCGAATGAAGCCAGAAAAGTGATTAACATTAAATAAGACAATCTCTTCTTCTTATAAAGTAAAATTAATGGAATCAGTAAAAGAACTACTAAAACTACACCGAAATTAGTTATAATTCCAAATACTAAACTGAGAATTTTTGATTGATTGCTGATAAAAGTCAAACTAACTTTCTGGTCTAATCCGTATGAAATAAAAAATAACAACATGCCTATTGATAGCAACAGTAACTTATTGATCAGTTTCATTAAACAACATCTTTTTTTACCGTTTTATTTGATATCGATCTATTGGGCCATATCTTGCAGCCGGGATTTATTACAACATTTTTCGCTTTTACACTGTCTGCAATTATTGCCCCTAATCTATCAACTTTTATTTTTTGATTTTTTATAATTGAAAAAACATTATTTTTTGATTTAACTGTGCCTCTGAAATATACATTTTCACCGATAACAGAATCCTCAACAACTGAGTTTTTATCAATAATTGTGTTATCCATTACTATTGAATTTTTGACAACACCTTTGATAATGCAATTATTTCCAACTGTAGAATTAATAGCTCTACCAATTATTTTAGAATTCTTACCAATAAAATTTTTTCCGTTTCTCAATGCCTTGTCGGCCTTCAATAAATCCCAATGATAACCTATCGGAAGCCATTGTTTTGCTGAAACGCAATAAATTTTTTCCTGTTTTGACGAAAGTTTAAGCGCATCCGGCAGCTCATATTCATTTCTCTGAGATTTTTTTATTTGTTTTAGGCATTTGAAGATTTTTTTATCCAAACAGTAAAGAGATGCATTTATTAAATTGGAAACAAACTTTTTTGGCTTTTCCACAAAATCAATCAAAATTCCGTTTTTCTCCACAATAACGCCAAAATCTTGAGGCTTATTTGTTTTTGCAGTCAATATAGAATATCTATGCTTTATGCAATTTTTTATGTCTTCCTTAGAATATATATCATCGCCTGCCATTAAAATAAACCTGTCCTTGATATAGTGCTCAACTAAAGAAGCAGCATGGCCAGTTCCTAATTGCCATTTTTGCTCAACATATTTTATTCTTATTTTTTTATACTTATTTTTAAAATGCTTTTTAATAATCTCTTTTTTATACCCAACAATAATAATTACTTCGTCAACAATCCCATTCAAATTATCCAGATTATGCTCGAGAATTGTCTTGTTTGCAACCTTCAGCAATGGCTTTGGCTTTGTAATTGTTAAAGGATATGTCCTTGTAGATTTCCCTGCCGCCATTATTACAGCTTGCATTTTAGAGAACATTTATTTTCATTGATTTGCCTCTTTCTCTTACAAATTCGTGCATTGACAAGTTTTTCAATAAATCTTCCGGACTTGTATATTTTCTTTTTTCCAGAGCAAATATTCTCTTCGATTTATTGAATGTGTGTTTATGGATTTTCTTAAATTGCTCAACATGATGCTTGATGGCCAAAGGCGGACCTTCCAATTCTATAGTTCTTGGCAGCTGTTTTTTATCAAATAAATAATAAAATAAACCGTCATCCTTTTTATTCCATTCCCATCCGGATTTTATTATCTTAAAGCCATGTTTTTGCAGCTGCCGGTTCAGGAACTCATAAATTTTCAGCAGTTTAGTGCCGACAACGTCAATTTTGCCTGCAACAGGCTTTATCTTTAAAATTACCAGTTTAGTATTTTTTGATCTTAATCCATAAAATATTTCACGATTATTTTTTGATTTCAATTTGAAAAATAGTTCTTTGATATCTTTGTTTATGAAAAAAGTTTTTGATGGATTATTAAGAAAATCTTTAGCTGCTTTCTTGAACATTTCAAATTTTTCATTGCTTAGAGCAGCAGCGGCATTCCTATCTTTCTGCACAGGATCTATAACAATTAAAGGAGATATAAGCTTTGACGTATTGACTATCTTAAAGACATCCTTGCCCCTGTAATATTTTTCAATATCAACAACAACTTTATCCTGCCATTTGGCTGCGTTCTTAATTAAATTCAGAAATGAACCATAATAAACTGTCAATATTTCACAAACATATCCTGAAAATCCCCTTATGTAGCTTTCTGCACCGTAAACATTTTGTGCCTGGCAGAATTGCTTTGTGAGTTTCATCTCATTGATTAATTTCTTGTGCTTTTTTACCCAGTTTGAGTGCAATGGGCTGACATCAGTTATGTTTTTGGCTTGCTCTGCTTTTTTTATTTTTAGAATTGGTATTATCTCAAATGTAAATCCGTTTTGTCTTATTTGAAAGTAATCCCGGGAGCCGTGAATCCTTATGAATTTTTTGGATTTTTTCCTCAAGATTTTTTCTAAAATATCCGATAACTTGTCACTTTTATCTCTGAATTTGCTGTAGTCAAACAAGACAAAAATATCTGCATCAAATGTCTTGAGCCAGGTTCCCTTTGCTCCTGAGCCGCCTAGAACAGCTTTAATGTTTTTTTGATTTTGATTGATTTTTTTAATTATTGAATTTAGTCTTGCAAATATTTCTTTCTCATAATTCTTGTCTGGCTGGATTTCTTCCAAAACATCAGATAATATTACATTAATGTTTTTCATTGTCAAATAAATAATTTTTAAACAATTGGCGACCTATGCGCTTCCACGAGCAACAATAGGTAACCCGCATACTTCTGTGTGCTATCTTTCCTAACAATCAAGCACTGCTGTTATAAGAGGGGCACCCATTAAACTTCAGGGAAGCGCATGCAAAGCAAACCGAATGTTTGCGTGTGCTCGAAAATGTTTCATTTTCGACAGGTCTCCTATTTTTTATTTTAATCGTAATGATTATTATATTCCAGAAATCAATTTTAATGCTTATAAAAAGATTTGGGTTTTAATTTCCATTACCATTCTCTCTAGGCACTTTTACAGCACTCACAACCTTGTCATTTTCTTCCAGTTTCATTACCCTTACACCTTGTGTGTTTCTTCCAATAACAGAAATATCGGAAGCAGGAACTCTAATAACTATGCCATTTTTGCTGATAAAGATTATATCATCATTTTCTGTTATAGAACAGATTGAAACAACTTTTCCGTTTCTTTCTGAACATTGAATGTTAATGACTCCAGATCCCCCTCTGTTTATCAGTCTGTACTCTGAAATCTGAGTTCTTTTGCCATAGCCGTTTTCCGTGACGCTAAGCAAGCTATTTTCGTCTGACGCAACAACCATACCAATAACTTCATCATTGTCCTTAAGACTTATGCCTCTGACACCTTGTGCAGACCTTCCTGTTGGCCTTACATCTTTTTCCTCAAATCTGACAGCCAATCCATTTTTTGTTGCCAGCATTATCTGCTGGTTTCCATCTGTTAGTTCAACATTG
>CAYOWR010000060.1:0-5369 GCA_964407725.1 uncultured Methanosarcinales archaeon | reverse complement strand
CTATTGTTATATGCGGCTTGAATGCTATGACATTGTTGATGTACCTATAGTAATCATCTTTTGTCTCCCCTTTGTATGCCCACACTTTTATTCCGTTTTCTGCAAGAGCAGCGGCAACATCATCTTGCGTGCTTAATGGGTTGCAGCCGGTAATCGCAATTTCTGCGCCGCCTGCTATTAATGTTCTGACGAGAATTCCGGTTTCCTTTGTGACATGCAAAGCAAGACCAATTCTTATTCCCTTCAAAGGTTTTTCCTTTTCAAATCTTTTCTTGACTGCAATCAAAGCTTGCATTCTTGACTCTGCAAGTTCCAGATTTAGAAAACCCTGCTCTGCAAGCTTCATATCTTTGACTTCAAAATTAGTTCCTTTATCCATAATTAATCACCCAAATCTACTATTAATAAGCGGACATTTATATACTTTTTTTAAATATTATTGTAAAATTTCCATAATATTATTAAAAATCTGGACAAAAATAGAAAAATTTAAATATTTAGTGGAAAAAACTCAAAAATGGAGGCTCTCTTAGTTTTTCTAACCCCCAATTACCTTCTATTGAGAGCCTTCAATCACTATGATAGATGTCAAAGACGGAAAAATATTGGAAGTACTGAGGCAGAATGCAAGAGAGCCAATAAGAGAGATAGCAAAAAAGACAAGAATAAGGCCAAGCACTGTACATCAGAGAGTGCAGAGATTAATAAATAATGCGGTCATAGAAAAATTCACCATAAAATTAAATAACAAAGCTATTGGAGAAAATTTTATTGTATTTATGCTTGTCAAAGGCGGCACATCTGAATATATAGACAGGAAATTTCTAAATCAAAAAAATGTGAAAGAAGTCTTTGGCATAACCGGAGAATATGATTTGATGATAAAATTGAAATTTAAAGATGTAGAGGAATTTCATAAATTCGTATTAGAGTTTAGGAAAGAAAAAAAAGAAATACAATCAACTCTAACAATGATAGTGACAGCAAATCTTAAAGAAGAAATCTAAAATTCCCGTATATCCTGAAATTCCTTATATCTCTTTTCTATATCTTCCATAGTCAAACTTTTTAATCTATTGACTCCAAAATCCTCAGCATTATGGGATGCTATCACGCTTCCGTAAATGACCGCTTTTCTGAAATTTGATTCTCTTAAGTCACCAGTTTTTGCAAGGTGCCCAATAAAGCCGCCTCCAAAGCAGTCGCCGCAACCTGTCGGATCCTTTATATTTTCCAAAGGATAACCTGGAGCACTAAAATGTTTGTTTTTTGTGAACAATAAAGCTCCATGCTCGCCTTTCTTTATTATGACGCCTTTAGGCCCTAATTTAAGAGCTTCATTAGCAGCTTTTACTAAACTTACAGTGTTAAATAGCTGTCTTGCTTCTCCGTCGTTAAGCAGCAAAATATCAACGTTTTTAATCACTTCAACCAGTGTGTTTTTTTTATTGCTAATCCAGAAATTCATTGTATCAAGGACAACAAGTTTTGGCGCCCTTAATTGATCTAATGCCTGCATTTGAAGTTCTGGATCAATGTTCGCTAAAAATATATATTTTATATCCTTCAATTCCTGGGGCACTTTCGCTTTGAAATTGATGAGAGAATTCAGCTCAGTTTTTCTGGTTTTTGCCTCGTTCATGTCATATTCATAATAGCCTTCCCAATGAAATGTTTTATCGTCCAGCTGAAGGCCTTCTAAATCTATGCCCTTTTTTTGAAGCAGTTCGGTATATTCTTTAGGAAAATCTCTGCCAATTACGGATAGGATTGCTGGCTTGGAAAAAAAACTAGCAGCAAGTGACGCATATGTTGCGCTTCCGCCCAGTGCTTTCTCGACTTTGCCAAATGGGGTCTCGATTGTGTCAAGCGCGACTGTGCCAATAACCAATATTTTGCTCATGGAGAAATAGAACTAGTCTTAATTTTTAAAGTTTGTCATATAAGGTTTATTCCTCTTCATCGCCTTCTTCTTTGTCTTCGTCTTCTTCGTCAGAGTCTTCATCATCTTTTACATCGTCATTGTAGTCGTCGTCCTTGTCTTCGTCTTTGTCGTTGTAAGCATCAAATTCCTCATCGTCTTTTTTCATGTTAACTCAAGAATCTTCCGATATTGCTACTATAAAAAATTTTCGATTAGACCCACAATTTGTCAAACTCTTTAAGGAAATAGCCGGCAATTTTGCTGTTATGAATTATTAAAATATTCTCATCATTTTTGGTGTCAGCGCTTAAGGTGGGGTTAAAGCTGCCTGTAATCGAAGTTTGGTTGTCAATTATGAAAACTTTGTGGTGCATTTTGTACTTACTAGTGTCTTTTTTCACATCGATTCCAAATTCTTTTAGCCTTTCAAATTGCGAATATTTAATTGATGATTGTCCAGAATCAAAAATTCCTTTTCTGTCCAAATCATTCTTTTTTATCAACGCATCTGCTATTTCTTCATTTGTGAAGCTGAAAGCCATGAAATATACGTTTTGTTTAGCATTTTTTATTAAATCAATTATGCGAGAAGAGCATTCATCTTCAGGGCAAAAATAATTCTCGACTTTCATTTCATTCAATAAAACTATTGGGTATCTTACTCTGTCACCCTTTCCAAATTCTTCACTCCATAACTCATCAAATTCATCCTCATAGTTTTCAGAGACTATTTTAGAGTAAATTACAATTAGATTATTGTTATTGTTGTAATTATCGTTGTCTGTCGGATTAAATGAGCCTGTTACTACAATTTCCTGGTCAATAACGCAAAATTTATTGTGCATTAAAGCGTAATCAGAATCTTTTCTTATTCCATCGCCTTTTATCTGGTCTTTTAGGTTTTCACTGTCCATTACCAGCCTTACATCAAGGATTTTGCTTTGATTTGCAAGCGCTGTTATTATATTTCTTAAATCCAGATCATAAAATGCGCAATGAACAGATGTATTGGCATTTTTTATGTGATTTTCAAGAATTTTTCCGCAATTGTTTTCTGGACAAAAATAAACTTCAGTTTCTTTATTTGTCTCCTTTGGAACTTCATATGCAAAATTAGTTGTTATTGAACTGCAGCCGATTAGAAAAGTAGTCACTAATACGTGCAAAAAAATCAGATATTTTTTATAGAAAAGTTTAAATATAACCTTTTTCATTTTAAAGTGATAATAACATTAACTTATTTCATAGTGATGATATCACTTCGGTGATAATCTATCACCTCTTTTTTCCCGGCAGAGCAATTATCAAGATTGTTCTGCTTGGGTTTATAATCGTTACCTATACTATCTTTTTCTTTTTTGATTTAGTTGCATTCTTCCCTTTTATCAAAAAAACAGCAGCAGCGCCAACCAAGACCCCTACTAGAAAAATATTTAATTTTTTCCAATCGATATTTATTTTTGATGATTTTTCTTCTTCCAGCTTGCTCTCCTTGAAATAAATATCAAGATTCCCCAACTCCAGCGCATATTCGGAATAAAGAAGGGCAGATAATATGTCATTTTCCTTAAGAGAGTTTGCGTATTCGTAGTAGCTGTAGCTTAATATTGGAAACACTCCCTTTGTTGTCTGCTCTGCAATCTTATTTTTGACTATGTCCAGTTTTCTGTCAACAAGGCTTTTGTATTGTTCGCTGTCAACCCCAAAAACACTTAAGATAACATCAACTTCAGCCTTGGCCTTGCTTGCTACAGACAGGCAAAGCTCGTAATTTCCATTTTCCAATTCAATATTCGCATCGTTTATTTCTTTTTCTATGCCGTTGAGCGTGCCAGGGAAATACAGCTCCACATACTGCTTTCTTTCATCAGCCTCGCTTATTTTGCTCTGGCAGGATTTCTTAAGAACCTCTTTATTTAATACAAATTCTTTTCCTTCTTTTCCAATAAAGGTAGCCCATGAATATGCAGAGTTTATTCTTTCAGAAGCGGATGCCAAAGCCCTTGAAATACGTTCTGTTCTGTTTGTATTATTTAATAAGTCAATGACTTGGTCAGCATAGTCTTCAGCTTCGTCAAGCCTTTCCCTGACCACTATATAGGCCTCTAAGTCAGTTATAGTCTTTCTTTCTATTGCCTCTATTTTTTGTTTGAAATTATTTATTTCTTTTTTTAGCTTTTCCACTTCAATTGCATAACCGTTTTTAGAAAGATTTTTTACTATCCACAGTAAAGTTGAGTATTCGACATTTGCCCCAAAACAATAGCTGGCTGAAGAATAAAATGTCTGCTTTTCAAAAGCAATTCTGCCTTTGCTCGTAAGATTTTTCGCATTTTCATTTATTGCAGAAACATTTGTAGGATACTTAATTTTGCTTGTCTGTGACTTTAATAAATTGCTTCTATCACAAAGGCTTTTGGCAAGCAATTTCATGGTGTTTGTGTATTCACTGCTTATGTTTATATTCCTGAATTTTTGCTCCAGCTCCATGCCTGTGAATTGCTTTACGGCCTCGCTTAAGGCAGAAATCTCAATAATCTCTATTTCAAGATATTCCGAAAGATTTTTCAAATCAATGCTTGTATTGTCAACCTTAATCAAGAGCTCGCCTGCTGGTATGAAGACTTTTTTAATGCCTGCTTTTTTCGCAGCCTCTACTTTTGGTTTTAGCCCTCCAACAGGACCCACCAAACCACCTGAGTTTATAGTTCCTGTTATAACATAATCCTCGTTAACAGGCAAATTTTCTAGCATCGCAACTGTCAAGACAGCAATGGCAGCGCCTGCACTCGGACCAGCCACAATCGGAGAGCCAGAGGTTATTGTATAGAAAAAATCTACATCATCACAATCCCTATCAAGAAAGTCGCATGCAATTGCCTTTCCAAATCTTGCAGACATTTGCGTGTCAGTTTTTGTTAATGGAAATGTCTCGAGAAAAACCCTTCCAGAGCCAGGCTTTATTTCAAGGTACAAATCTGCAATGCCTCCTTCAAAGGAGCCATCTTCCAATTCCCTGACAGCAAGCAGCTTCATATGGCCTTGCTTGGCAAAGATGCCAGGAAGCAAAATAAGATTTAAAACAACAAATAAAAATAATAATTTTTTCATAGCCCTTAGAAAGCTATGGGCATTTAAGAATTTTTGGTTTTGTTATTTTCAAGTTTTTCTGTATACCTACATTTAGGATAAAAACTACATCCATAAAATTTCCCATATATCGAACTTCTCAAAACAATATCCCCCTCATTGCATTTAGGGCATTTTCTCTTGATTTCGCCTTTTGCGATTGCTTTTGCCTGCTTTCCAGCTTCGCCCTCAACAAGCTTTGTCGGGCATTTTGGATTTAAGCAAAATTCCATTGGCTGCTTGGCTTTTTTTATTGCCAAAACTTTTGGAAAGCCGCAAGTTTCGCAATCTTTTTTTGCCGGCTTTATCAATGCAT
>CAYOWR010000059.1:0-5402 GCA_964407725.1 uncultured Methanosarcinales archaeon | reverse complement strand
CTGCCAGATAAGCGCCTATAAAGAACCCAAACAAGTAATCCAATTCTAAAGTCTCTGGAATTTGGCCGCTGCTGTGATTTTGATACATATAAACACAATTTTGCATTAGCTGAAATTTATTATTTCCTTGTGCATAATTATTTATTTGCTCATAACTTTTTATTGGAAGTAAAAAATTTTCTTCTTTGTTTATCGCTTTTCTCAGTTCACTTTCATAAATGTACTGCGCTTTAGGCAAGTAATTTTCTAACTTAAGGAACTCGTTATCTGTTAAATTAACTATTTTTCTTGCAGCAGGTATACGATCGCCAATTTTAAGGTTTGAGCCCGCTACCGGAGTTAGGTTATTATTTTTTCTTATCACAAATGAATGGTATGGTGTTGCAGTAATCTGCCTTCCAGATCTTGTTCTTATTCTTAATAATTTTTCAGGGGATTTGTGCCTGCTAACCGCAGTCACTTTTTTCCACTCCAGTTTTTCATTTTGACTTAAAGCAGGCACAAATAATTCTGCGTTATTCAGACCGCACACTTCAGTGTCTTCGTTTTTTATGTAATTAATTTTTTTTTCAACTATTTTATCAATAAATTCTCCAATTTTTACAATTTTTATCTTATTCTGACTTTTAACAGTTACTCTCTCCTCATAAGCTACAGACATCTGCGTCCCTGGTTCGCCAATCGATTCTGCTGAAATCAATCCGACTGATTCTCCCGGCTGCACTCTTGCATCCTTGTATTCGCCATAAGCTGCTTCCAGTATTTTCCTCAGCTTCGCGTCGCTTATTCCTTTCGGTATATTATTTCGTACATCCTCGATAATTTTTGGAGGAAGCTTATCTTCGTACTCTGAAATTATGTCTGCCATTTTTGAAATTTATTTTATTAGTTTTATTTTTCAATCGTTATTATTGAATTTTTAATATTTTTAATTGAGTTCGTTATTGTTTTTTTAGTTATTGTTTATTAACATTTTATCAATCTAATACTTGCTCTCTAACTGTAATTTAGGATAAATTCCTAATGACTTGAACTCATCTAGCATTAGCTTGAAAGCATAGCTTATCTCTATATCATTTATTTCCACATTCTCGCCGCATACTGGGCAGTATGATTTATTTCGGTAATTGTCTTTAATTGCTATAATGCCGCAGCTTTCGCATACAGGGACAATTGTTTTATCGCTATCAAATCTTTCTTTGAGCAATAATGATGCGCCGTGGGCAACAAATGTATCCTTTTCCATTTCTCCTAGTCTTAGGCCGCCTTCTTTTGCCCTGCCTTCTGTTGGCTGTCTTGTCAATAATTGTATTGGTCCTCGGGCTCTTGAATGTATTTTATTTGCTACCATATGTTTCAATTTTAAATAATACATGTTACCAATGAAAATCTTGGCATGATATTGCTCGCCAGTCTGGCCATTATACAAAGTTTCGACTCCACTTTCTCTGAATCCTAATGAAAGCAGTTCTTTTCTAAGCCTTTCCTCTGGCTCTGCGTCAAATGTCGTTCCATTGACATAACGTCCTGCCAAAGCGCCTACCTTGCCAGCAACCATCTCTATCAAATGAGATATTGTCATCCTTGAAGGTATTCCATGAGGGGAAAATATCAAATCTGGAACAATCCCGCTAGCAGAAAATGGTATATCGCTTTGAGGCACAATCATTCCAACTATACCTTTTTGGCCATGCCTGCTTGTAAATTTGTCGCCAATTTCTGGAATTCTTTCATCCCGCATCCTGACCTGTATTAGCTTGTTGCCTTCTTCATTTTCTGTTATCAAAACAAAATCTACAACACCTTCCTCGCCATGTTTCAGATTAATCGAGCTTTCTCTTCTTGTGCTTGATGCAAGGCTATATTCCTCCATTGAGCTCAGGAATCTTGGCGGACTTGTTTTTCCAATAACAACATCGCCTTCTTTTACTTTTGCTTCAGGGTAAATAATGCCATCGTCTTCCAAGAATCTGTAATCCTTCTCTGTTTTGTAGCCTTTGACATCCTTGTCTGGAACGCATATTTGATCAATTAAGCCACCAGCATATCTTAATTCTTCTGCAATGCTCGGCCTGAAATAAGTCGATCTTCCAAAGCCTCTTTCGATAGAGCCTTTGTTTAGAATAATTGCATCTTCCATGTTATAGCCTTTATAGCTCATTATAGCAACAACAATATTTTGGCCTGCAGGATGCTTTTCATAATCAGAAACCTCGTGCAATATAGTATTAACGATAGGAACCTGGGGTGAATGAAGTATATTAACATCCATGTCCATTCTAACCGCAAAATTAGAAGCGTACAAGCCCAAAGCTTGTTTTTGATTTTTTGAGCCTGCATTAAGCCTTGTTGATTGGTTGAAATTCCCATAAGGAACAAGCGATGTGCAATAGCCAAGCATGGCTAATGATGTTATCTCAAGATGTGTATGTTCCGGAGTCAGTTCACTTTCAAAGAATGCCACAAGCGTATTCTCTTCTTCCGCAGCATCCAAATATTCTATAACACCTTGCTTCACCAAATCAGACCAGGATATTTCATCCTTCTCTAATTGTTTGATGTGCTTTTCTGTTAATAATGGTAGTCCATCTTTGACTATGATCAAAGGCCTTCGCGCTCTTCCTTTGGAGCTTTCTAGCTGCACTTCATCCGCATTTTCCTTATAGTAGACATTAAGATTGCTTGTGATATTGCCTTTTCTTCTCTCTTCCCTGATTTTCTGTACGAGTTCTATCGGATTGTCTACAACCCCAATGAACTTGCTGTTAAGATAAACTTCAGCCATTTCTATTTCACCATTTTCAAGTTCATTGCTTTTAAAGTTTTCAAAATTTCGTCTTCATTTGTCTCAGCAGAGATAGTGCAGAGCAATGCAAGGTTCTTTCTTAAGCCAATATTGGTTCCTTCAGGTGTTTCAATAGGGCAGAGCCTTCCGAGATGGGTTGGATGCAGTTCTCTTGCCTCAAAATTTTCCTGGGAAGCGCTCAACGGGCTTACAACTCTTTGCAGATGGGACAATGTCTCCAAATAATTCAGCCTCTGAATGCGCTGGCTTATCCCTTTTCTGCCTCCAACCCAAACACCTGTTGCCATTGACGAATATATTCTCTGGGTAAGCAGCTTGTCTCTGATAATTACTTTGATTGAAGGAAATTTTCCTCGCTTCACAATTCTTTGGAAGTTATATAGTAAATCCCCAATCAAGACTTTAAGGTTTAATCTTATCAAGTCTGCCAGAAGGTCACCGCTCATCTTCAGCCTTTTGTTCATGTAATGATCTTTATCGTCAGTTTCTAGCTCAGCGTTTGATGCCAAAATGTATTTTTTTAGCATCTTGCACAAGTTGTAGGCTTTGAATATTCTGTCTTCGGTCTTTATTCCAAGATGAGGCAGCAGGTACTTGTCAAGAATTTCTTTCATTCTCTCAATTCTTACCTCTTTGGATTGCGTTATGCCGATTTTTTTAGCTATATAGTCTAAAGCCTCTTCTTCATTCTTTATGTTAACAAACTCCAGCAGATTAATTATAACTTCGTCAAATTGCCTTTCTGCAGAAATGAATTTTGTAATCTCTTCGTCTTTCAAAAGCCCCAGTGCTTTAATAACCACTATTATCGGAATTCTTTTGACTCTTGTGAAAGTCAGATAGAACAAGCCGTCTTTCATCTTTTCCATTGTATGCGGAATTTTAAATGAGCCATATTCCGAAAAAAGCTTGCCTACGATTTCGCTAGGTCCAGTTGCATCTTTTTCTATCAAAAATCTGTTTGAAGCCAAGTCCTCAATTGTAATTAGGACTTTTTCTGTGCCATTGATGATAAAATATCCCCCGGGCTCATCAGGATCTTCGCCTTTAGCAATAAGCTCGTCTCTGTTTAGCTTGTGCAAGTGGCACCATTTGCTTTTCAGCATTATAGGCAGATTTCCAATCTGCGTGTCAAAGCTTTCTCTCTGGACGCCATTGATATGCGCGGAAACTGTGATCCATGTCGGCGCAGAATAAGTTATTTTTCTCAGGCGGGCTTCCATCGGGTAAATGTTTCGAGAAGAACCGTCAGCTTCAATCATTTTTGGCTTTTCAACCCAGATTTTATCAAGCCTGATTTTAAACTCGTCAATATTATGTGGAATAATCGTTGGAATAATTTCCTTGTTTTCCTCAATAATATTATTAAGCTCCTTTTCTATAAAATTATTGAACGATTCTATATCAGAATCTACAAAGCTCTGCTCTTCAAAATATTTTTGTATGAGTATCTTTCCGTATTTATACATCCACAACCACCCTGTAATAGGCTGCTTCCCCGGCAGTGTAACTTTTTCTTATGATTTTTATTACATCTCCGGGCTTCGCGTCTAATTCTTTTATAGCTGAATCTGTTTTTAGTATTTTTGGCAGTTCTTTAGAAGTTACATGGTATTTATCTAGCAACTGTGCTTTTTCCCTTTCTCCAAGCTTTGTGTGCTTTGGCGTTAGTATGTGCTTGTCAACTTTGAATTTTGGCTTTTTCATCTTTTCAGCATCACTGCCTTCCCTTAGTTTGATTATAAATGGGCCGGACGAGACTTCCGATCCTAGTTCGTTTGATTTCGGACTCGCGACCACCTGATTAAAAGTCACACCGACCTAAGCGCCAGGCCTCAGGTGCTCTATTGCCCAATTGACTGTCATGCTTGCTTAAGAGCAAGCTCGCATTTGGACAATTACCAGGCTGAGCTACCGGCCCATGAGCATAAGCGCCCTGGTCGGGAATTTCAACAACCTTTTGACAAAAGCGTTGTGGAATGTCGAAAATCAAAGTCCTAAAAAACCAAAGGTTTTTGGGAACTTGAAAATCAAAATTTTCAAGTATTTTCGAGCACGACCGAAAATGCAGAGCATTTATCGGCGAACCTGCAAAGTAGGATTTCCACTTTGTTCCAACTTACGGAACGAGTTACGCTATAATTATGCAACAGATTCTTTTGAACCCGAATCGAAGCCGTATTGTACGCGACGAAACTCCGTCGCATTCGACAGGGCTTCATGATGAGCCGGATTACACTACCAGGGCATTTAATACACAAAGGCATAGCAATCCCTCTTCAGCAAAATAAACCATGAAATCATAGTCTTTTGTCTAAAGAAGGATTATTTCTCATCACTGCAGGGATTACACAGTTATTTATAAAGCTTTTGGATTTTAGTATTATCTCTACCTGATAAAGTTTTTCTTGGAATTGGTCATATATAAATTTGTTGTTTATAGAATATATATCTTTAAATATTAAAGTTATATCCATTTTTCTATGAAAAGAAGTTCTAGGCGCTGGAAAAAAAAGCAGCAGATGAGATGGAAATGGCAGCGCAAGAGAATGAAAAAAGAGAGAAGATTAAGAAAACAGCATAGGGCTACTTAAAA
>CAYOWR010000058.1:0-5427 GCA_964407725.1 uncultured Methanosarcinales archaeon | reverse complement strand
TTAACAGTCATTCTGCTGGCTGCAAAAAGCCCTGTTGGGTACTGCATTTGTTTTAAAATGTTGATTGATTTGGTTAGCATTTTTAGTCACTTTCGATTTAATCTTAATTCTTCACGATAGTATGCGCCTAAAATTGTTGCTTTGATGTCTCTTGTATTAGGAGTCATTGTTCTAACTTCACCATTTACTTCAACATCATAAGGTTCAAATATCTGGGGAAAAACATAAATCCTGTACTGACGTTTGTTGGTGATGTCAGATTGAGATACAGGTATAGCAGCAGCTCTTCTTTCGTTGATTTGTTCAAGCAAATTATTATACAGATATTCTTCAATTAAATCATGCATTGTCCTCCTGCCAGGCTTAGAAGCTAGATAATTTCTTATTCCTTTTCTTGTACGTTCCTCTGTGAAATTACTCCATAAGTCACTGTCTTTCATCACTACAACCAATTCATCTAAAATATTTGGCTCATCAAATCTCATATAATATCTAAGGGCTTCTGTTCGTGCAAAACTCTTAGCCGCACTTATTGCAAAGCGCCTGTCTGGATAAGTATCATAGACCAATGCACTAACAGGCTCTGGTCTTTCGGCCTCTATTAAAGAGTTAAAATAAGCTTCAACTTGAGACACATTAGCAGGATCGACTGGAAGAGGTGTATTTTGATCTTTAGACAACCTCCAAGCTAGAATTCCAGCTCCGCTTGCAGCTAGCGTGCCAAGTCCTAATGCAATTCCTAATCCCCTAACTATAAGTCGTCTTTCTAAGTCTATATTCTCTTTTCCTTCTACCATCCCAATACCATATTGGAATAGTCCTTTATAAATCTTTCTATTTTGTTGTTACTTAAAAGTAATTATAATTATCTATTTAAATTATCAAAACATTTAAATATATCCATTATCTAAATACATATTATGGCAGTAATGACTATTAGCATGAAAGACGAAGTAGAAAAAGAACTAAGGCAAACTGTAAAAAATGAACTTGGCGAGAGTAAAGGCGCTTTAGGCAAAGCTATAGAGGAGGCCGTTAAGAAGTGGATAGATGAAAAAAAGCAAAAAGAGATTGCTAAAAGAGCTATGGAAATGATGAATAAAGGGTTATACTCATTAAAAGGATGGAAATTCAATAGAGAGGAAATTTATGACAGAGGACTCTAACTTATTTCTGGTTGATACAAATTTATTAGTTTACGCTGCTGAGAAAGATGAAACTGCTAAAGTTCAGAAGTCTAAAGAACTTGTAAACAAATGCTGGAGAGGCGAAGAAATTCTCGTTGTATCATCACAAAATTTGGCAGAATTTGTATTCGTAACGACAAAAAAAGCAAAATTGAATTTGGAAGAGGCAAAAATTTTTACAGAATTTATTGTTGATTTCCAAGGGTTTAAAAAAATAAAATATAATGAAAACACTGTCTTATCCGCTATAGGCATCATGAACGAATTCAAAACTTCATTCTGGGATTCTTTACTGGCAGCAACAATGAGAGAAAATGGAATATTCAATATTTATACTGAAAATGTCAATGACTTTAAGATTTCTTGGATTAAGGCTGTGAATCCGCTGAAATAACTCAATCCAGCGTATAATACATTCTCCTATTATTCTTTCCCTTGTTCTCAACGGAAACTAGGCTTATCATGCCTATTTCAGAAGTATTATTTACTTGTGTGCCGCCATCTGCCTGCAAATCAATGCCTGGAATCTCAACAATCCGCAGTTCTTTTACTTCAGGAGGCATTACTGCAGCTAGTTTTACAACACCAGGGATTTTCAAAGCTTCTTCCCTTGGCAGGAAATAAATCTTGACATCAACTGCTTTATGAACCCATTCATTAGCCATGTCTATATATTGCTGTATCTTGTCTCTGTCAAGAACATCTAAAGAAAAATCAATTCTTGATTTGTCGGTTCCAAGCTGGTTGCCCGTGCATAAAGCTTTTGCTTCATTATATAATACTGCATCTATAATATGAGCTGCCGTATGCATCCTCATCAGCCTGTATCTCCTGTCCCAGTCAATTCTTCCTTTAACTTTGTCGCCAGCCTTCAAACCAGGTTTTGCAACTTCATGGCTTATCTTGCCTTCAAACTTTCCACAATAGACAACCGGATATTCCTGGCTATTGGTTAGTATAGCTCCTGTATCAAATGGCTGGCCACCACCTTGGGGGTAGAAAGCAGTTTTGTCTAGAATTACATATTTTTCATCCTTAATACTTTCAACAATAGCCTCAAATTCTTTGAGATAAGAATCTGTCATATATAGCGCGTTTTCCATTTTGGCAAAAGAAATTTGAAAGCATATATAAAAATTATGTTATTAGTCATCTATAACTATATTTCAACAATACGAAATCAATACAATAATAAATTAAATTTTTTGAATTGGAGACCCATGCGCACTCCTGAGTGGAATGGGTGCCCCTCATACATCTAATATTTTAGAAGGTAAGCGACAACGGGTCACCTAATAACTTTTGCAGTGCGAGGTCGTTCAAGGTTTTTTAAATCGTTAATGCGTATTTTTATTGCGTTTGTTGTTAATAAATTTTAATTCGTTTATTGTATTTATCATTATTGTCATTGGATTTTTCGTTAATGGATATTAAAGAATCTCATAAGCTTAATTCTAATAAAAAATAAAGAAAAGAAATCTAATAAAAAATAAAGAAAAGAAATAAAAAATTAAAATTAATCTAATCCTTAGCCAATGACTGGATGGACTTCAATGCCACTACTATCGCAGCCGGTGTAACAAAAACTGCAATCTGCTGCACAACTCCTGCCAAATAGTTACCCACTGCCGGTATTCTAGCTAACGTGGCTCCTGCAGTTCCTGTCAATAACAATGCAACTGCTGCTATCAGGAATGGTGTGGATTCCTTTTCGGTTACATTTAAGAAACCGACAATTAAACCAAGTACTACTAATAGTAATACCAGCCACCCTCCAGTATTTGGGTCCAGGTTGCTTGAGAACAAACCTACAACCACTGCCACTAGGACACCAATAATAAAAGCCCATTGTCCCATTTTACTTGCCATTTATCATTCCACCTCCATAGTGATTTGAATGTAAACAATTTTATTGAACTTATATTTAAAGTTTTTCCTATGAGAAAATAAATAATTTGCATATTTGTATAATTGACTGTAATTAATTTTTTACTAAATAATAGTAATATGCCCTTAATTTAGAAAATAAGATTAATTCAAGCTTATTTATGAAAAAAGAGATTAAATTAAGCTTTTTATATTATAAATTTTCCGAAAGTTTTAAATAGTGGCCTTTTCAGGATATATATTCTAAGTATTTTATACTTAGTATAAGCGGAGGTTGAAGCAATTCAGCCTCTTCGGTCTTACTCGGAGGTGAAACCGAATGGAAAAACAAGTTGGTAATTACTCTTTTATCATAGGGGTAATTATAGCAATAGTGCTTGGTTTGGCCTCTACCCAACTGGGAATAACAGTAGCAGCATGGCTTTGGTCATTGCTGGTTGTCCTGGGTCTGGTGGTAGGGTTCCTGAATGTCTCAGGAAAAGAAACCAAGGAATTTTTATGGGTTACAGTTGCTTTAGTGGTTGTTGCCTTTGCAGGCAGTGCTCAGGTTGGATCTTGGGATAAGGTTCAATGGGTTGGGCCATACTTAAAAGGTATCTTTGATAGTATCCTAGCATTTGTAGTGCCAGCAAGCGTTGTTGTTGCACTAAAGGATGTCTGGGGCCTGGCAAGAGGCGGATAGGCAACTTTTTTTTCTTTTTTTATTTTATTTTCTTAAATTATAAATAGTATACTTGATTTCTAAAAGATGTTATGAAAGTATTGCCTAATATTGAAATTATCGGACTGGCGTTATATGTGGATTCTACACTAATTATAGCGGATGTTCATATAGGATATGAGGAAGTACTTAATAAACAGGGTGTTTTGGTGCCAAGGCTGCAGTTTGAGGATATGATTAAAAGCCTCGAAAGTATATTTGCCAAATTGAAAAAAGAAAGAATTGAAAGGATTATAATTAACGGTGATTTAAAGCACGAGTTTGGCCTGATCTCTGAGCAGGAATGGCGTAATACACTGAAATTTCTGGATATTTTAGCAAGGCATTGCGATGAAATTATCCTCATTAGGGGCAATCATGACGCCATACTTGGACCAATAGCCAGAAAGAGGAATGTTAATGTTTTGGAATATTATATAATTGACTGCAACATGAACAAATCCAACAACGAACTACGCATTAACGACAACACATTAAAAATTAAAAAAAATCAAAAAAATAATACAAGTAAGACACTTGTAATCCATGGCAATAGGATTCCTGAGAAAAAGATTCTTGATCAGGTTGACACTATCATAATAGGGCATGAGCATCCGGCAATTTCCTTAAGAGAAGGCCCCAGAATAGAATCCTACAAATGCTTCCTGAAAGGCAAATATAAAAGAAAGAATTTGATAGCGCAGCCTTCTTTCAATCCTGTAATCGAAGGAACAGATGTGTTAAGAGATGAAATACTTAGCCCTTTTCTTAGGCAAAATTTGGATAATTTTGATGTGTATGCAGTTGAGGACAAAGCTTATAATTTTGGAAAGCTGGGAAAATTAAGGAAAAACTAAGATTTATACAATTTCCCAATCAAATCTGACTTAGTAATCAAACCAACCAGCTTGCCTTCTTCGCTGACAATCACAACAGGGAAGTGTCTCAGCAGATTTGAGACTATCTGCACAGATGTATTTCGAGATACTATTGGAGGCGCCTCTTGCATTACATCTCTTACCCTTGCTTCCTTTGAGCTCAATAAAGCTTCTAAAATTGTAGATTCCGACACCAAACCGACCATATTATGGTCATCAATAACAGGGAGCTGAGAAATTTGGGATTTTTTCATCTTTGCTATTGCATCCTTTATAGAATCATTTGAGCCAACGCTTATTATTCTGCTTGTCATTAGCTGCTCTGCTTTCATATCCTCTTTCTTCTCAAGCTCACTCAATGCCGCGAATATCCGCTTTGCCTTGGTATATGTAGGATCAATTCTGCCAGACTCTATTTTAGCAATAAGAGATTGGGATACACCAGCCCTATTGGCCAGCCCTGTCTGTGTCAACCCAAGCTGCTTCCTTATTTTCTTCACTTCTTCTAATTCGTAGGTCATTTTGTTGATAATGTTGTTTGCAGTTAAATTTTCATTAATCACATTTTATGGCGGCAAACACGGGTTTTCTTGGTGAAAACCCTGCTCACAAAGGATTTTTCAGGACTTCGTAACTGAAAAATCCTCTGCATTCGATTTGCCGCCACGAAAATTTCAACAGTCGAATGCGAGCGAACTCGCTTCGCTCGCTCGCAAGTCACTGGGTGAGAACTGACTGGAGAGGAAAAATCAGCTACGCAGTTCTGATTTTTCCT
>CAYOWR010000057.1:0-5524 GCA_964407725.1 uncultured Methanosarcinales archaeon | reverse complement strand
GACATCTCAAGGTACAGGATTGAGCCTTGATATACGGCACCCAGATGACTATAAATTAACAGTTGCTCCCTAATACCCCTTCCCAAACACGGCCCAGAACTTAGTCTAATTTTTCAAATTCTTCCAATGTTAATAATATAATTCTACAGCTTCCTTTATATTTTTAATAGCTTCTTCCTTTGTCTCGCCCTGTGAGATGCAGCCAGGAAGAGAAGGAACATAGGCAGTAAAGCCGCCTTCTTCCTGAGGTTCCAAAACAATAGTTAATTTCATGACGAAAAATTAATAAAACTAGTATATAAATTTGATGTTTTTGTCTTGTAAATTATTCATATATTTGATATTAATAAAAAATGCAGAGAATGATTTGAAGAAAATGGGAATGAGCTACTTGGACGAGAATGATTTGAAGTTCAAGTAGATTTTTTATTTTTTCTTGTTTCGAGTTACCACTATACAGAAAAGAAAGGTTTAAAAAGCAGTTGAAATTACGTATCACAGATCAGCATGGATATAGAACAGACTATCAGAGACCTTAACGAAATGTATCCGTATTGGCCTATAGTTGCGGCTACAGCTACGGGTATTGTTGGTTACACAATAGGACTAGTTCATGGAATATCAAAAGGACAAGCTACTGACAGAACTATCACTAGCCCACGTGTTGAAGAAACTGATGACAGCTATCAGTCAAGAACAATTTCTGAAGCGAAACTGACTGGTAAAGATTCGACAATAACTGGCGTAGTAGAAGATTTTCACATAGATCAAAATGGTTATTCTGGAATAATTTCAGACGTAACAGGACGCGTTCCTTTTTCTATTGACCGTGAACCGATATCTTTGGAGCAAGAGGGCTTGGTTCCTGTACTTTTGAGAGATTCTAAAGAAAAAAAGACTCCTTTAAAAATGGAAGGAGCATTTTCGAAAGATGATAAATTATTTTTAACCGAGGTACTTGAACATAGACTTGATGGTGAAGTTTACAAGATTTGAGAATTGTAAGTTTGTTTATACAATAATTTTATGATAATCCAACCTGCACCTTCCGCATATTCTTGAGTTTTTCTGCCTTTCAGTAACCTTAAATTTGAAGAAATTATTGCACCTTTTGCATATTCTTGTTTTAACGTAGAATCCTTCCTAATACCCCTTTCCAAACACAGCCCAGAACTTAGCTTCTTTTCCGCACTGAACGCATTTTCCATGGGCAGGCTTTTGTTCGAATGGAATGCACCTGCAGGTTGCTCCTTCTGCCTTTTCTTTTATGAGATCCTCGCATCCAACAGAGCCACAGAATAATGCTTTTGCCATTTTCTTTTCTTTTATAATTTTTAAGAATTCATCAAAATTATTTGCTTCAACAATGCTTTTTGTTAAATATTCCTTTGCTTTTTGAAACAAGCTGTCTTGTATATTGTTGAGCGCTTCTTCAACTTTCTTCTCCCAGTCTTTTGTTTTGATTGTTGTTTTTTCATTTGTGTCCCTTCTAACGAGAACAAGTTGGTCTGCTTCCACTTCCTTTGGGCCTATCTCTATTCTCAATGGCACTCCTTTAAGTTCCCATTCATTGAATTTCCATCCTGGAGTGTAGCCGTCTCTGTCATCAAGATGGACAAAATAATTTTTTGACTTCAATTTTTTAACAATATCTTTTGCTTTAGCAATAACAGCTTCTTTATTTTCCTTGAATACAATTGGAACAATCACAATCTGGACTGGCGCAAGTCTTGGAGGTACTACCAAGCCTTTGTCATCGCCATGAGCCATTACAACAGCTCCAATCGTTCTGGTGCTTAAGCCCCAGGAAGTCTGCCAGGCATATTTTTCCTTTTCATCCTTGTCCAGAAATTTTATTCCAAAAACTTTTGCAAAATTCTGCCCGAGCAAGTGCGAAGTTGCCATCTGCAAAGCCTTTCCGTCAGGCATAAATGCCTCAACTGTTGTTGTATAGTCAGCGCCTGCAAATTTTTCCTTTTCAGTTTTTTTTCCTGCTACAACAGGAATTGCCATGTAATTTTCTATTAAATCAACATACTCGAATAGCTGCTGCATAACCTCCTTTTCAGCATCTTCTTTTGTTGCATGAGCTGTATGGCCTTCCTGCCAGAGAAATTCTCTAGTCCTTAAGAATGGCTTTGCGTGCTTGAATTCCCATCTTACAACAGAATTCCATTGGTTCAGCAGCAAAGGCAAGTCTCTCCAGCTTCTTATCCAGTTCGCATAGCTCTCATACATTATTGTTTCAGAAGTCGGCCTTATAGCAAGTTTTTCATTCAGCTCTGTATCGCCAGCTCTAGTAACCCAGGCAACCTCTGGAGAAAAACCCTCAATGTGCTCTGCTTCCTTCTTCAGCAGGCTTTCCGGGATAAACATCGGGAAATAGCAGTTCTTATGCCCGGATTTCTTTATTTTGTCGTCAAAAACTCTTTGTATTTTTTCCCATATAGCATAAGAATTTGGCTTGAAGACAATGCAGCCAGAAACTGATGTGTAATCAATCATATCTGCCTTTAGCACAACTTGATTGTACCATTCATTAAAGTCTTCTGACTTCTTAACTGTTAATCCAATTTCTTCTTTTTGCTCTTCCATAATATTGAATGCTTTTAATTTTATTTATAAAGATTTTGATTTAGATTAGTATTATTTTTCATTCCATCGCAGCTGGGGTTTTCGCTTCCCATCGTCTGAGTTCTGTCCTTGAAAACAGCAACATCAATGTGCCAGCAATCATCAAGCTTCCATTAATCAGAATAGATTCCGAAGGCCCAAGCCTGTCAGCAACATAGCCGATGAAAAATGATGCAAAAGGCTGGACGCCAAAAACCATTATGAGCAAAGCACTCAATACTCTTGCGCGCATATTTGCCGGGGCTGTCACCTGTATCAAACCGCTTGTTGTCGCGAAAACAATTGGTATCAAAAGTGCTGAAAGGAAAAGTGAAAGCATTGAAAGATATGTGTTTTGTGAAATTCCAAGAACCAAAAGCCAGATGCCCGCCCATCCGACTGAAATTGCGCAGAGCAATCCAAGCTTTTTCACTTTATGCGTCATAGGCACAATCAGAACAGAGCCGATCAGAGCCCCTGCTCCAGACGAAGCCATCAAAAAGCCAAGCATTTTTGCATCTCCCTTAAGAACATCTGTTGCGACTGCAGGCATAATCTGCATGACTGAAAATGCAAAGAATGTAAGCACCAAGGTGAGAATCATCAAATCAAGGATAATGGGCTGGGACTTTATAAATTTCAAGCCGTGATAAAATTCTTTTAACGCATGATGCTTTTTTTTATGGATTTCCTGCACTGAATGAATAACAGTCAAGCTCAAAATGACTGCAATAAAGCTCAGCCCATTTACCCAAAACGCAGTTGCTGTTCCAAAAATTCCAATTACCCAGCCAGCCAGCGCAGGACCCAGCATTCTGCTGATTTGCACAACTGCGCCGTTTATCACAACAGCCTTCCTCACATTTTGCATCCCTGTTAAATCGCCAATAAATGCTGATTGTGCAGGGAAATCTAAAGTGTTGACTATTCCAAGCAGCATTGACAAAACATAAATGTGCCACACTTCAATTGTTTTTGTCTGTATCAGGAATGCAAAAATAAATGCAAGAGTCATTGCAGCGATTTGGGTTGCTATGAGCAATTTTCTCCTGTTCAATCTGTCTGCCAGGACGCCAGACCAGGGGCCGAATATAACGAATGGGATAAAGCCAAGCATAGCAACAATACCTAGCTTGAACTCTGATTGAGTCAGTTCCCACACAACCCATGATTGGGCTGTCGCCTGCATCCAGGTTCCAAGCATCGATATAGACTGGCCGCTCAAGTATATTCTAAAATCTTTCAATTTTAATGGAGAATAGCCTTCGATGAGCGTGATTATAGCTTTTTTCATTCGTATAGTATAATTTAAGAATATTTAAAATTAATGATATGGGGCTGCGGAGATTTTCGAGTTAATGCAATGCTTATAGCCATTGCTTACATACCACTTTCGAACTCCGGCCGCGTGGCCCCGAACCACGAATTCTACCAAGCTATACTACAGCCCCACTAATACCATAATATAGTTAGAATAAAAAGCTATTGTTCATTTAATATTGGTAATAAAATAATGGAGAAATGATATTTAAAACTCCCTGACTAATGAATTCAACTGCAATAGCAGCCACAATAATGCCCATGACCCTTGATATTATGGTTATCCAGTGATCTCCTAGAATTTTATACAATTTCGTGGCAAACATAAGCACAAGCCATGTTGCGGTCAATGTCAGCAAAGCCGCAATTACAGTAATAAAAACACCGTTGTCTTTAACTAGAATTATAGTGCTTGTTATAACTCCCGGTCCTGTGAGCAGCGGAGTGCCTATAGGAACGCTTAAATCGGCGCTCCCGGACTTTGAAGCATTTAATGGCATTCCTAATACGTACATAATGCCTATAATCAATAATATTATGCCGCCAGCGATTTGAAAACTGTTTAAATTTATATTAAAGAAATCGAATATTCTCAAGCCAAGAAACAAAAAAGCAAAAAGGAGAATTCCCGCAACAAGAACTGACTGGTTAAAATTCTTTTTTACCTCCTTTACAGGCATTCCTTTAGTCAAGTTCATGAATATCGGAAGATTGCCGATAGGATCCATTATTACAAATAAAGTTATAAATGCCTGAAGCAAGCCCTCCATTTTATTTTTGATTAATTTATTTTTTTTAATTGAATTGATTTATTTATTGATATTTATTATTGCGTCAGTTATTGAGTTTTAATTTAATGCTACCTTCCAGCAAATGTTTTACTGCTTCTTGCTGTTCTCAACAGAGCACGACATTGACGAAGCAATTAATATTTTAATCAAAAATAAACTGTTACTTTTTAGATAATAGCTGCCTCTTTTTGCTTATTTATTTGGCCGTATTTTTTTAGCAGTCTTCGCAACATTGTTTTTTGTGTAAATTTTCTTTGGCAGCAAGATAAATAATGATATACCTACGACTATTATAGTATATATAATAGAATACCTGACTATGTCAGAGGCGTCTACCGCGAAATAGGCATAAAAAATCAGGCTTATCATTCCGATAAAAAATAGGATCGGGGCTAGTGTATGATATCCCATCTTCTCGGTGTGGAAATAAACCCACGAAATCATGAAGAATGACACAGCAGTAATGAATAAAAATACAACCACAATATTCATATATCTTATGCTTTCAAAATGTATTGTGGAATAAATTGATATGTAAATTGTAAAGAAAAAAGCTGTTAATATGGAAATATAATAAAACCATTCCGTTGATTTAGACTTGACCTCTTTTTTTATCGGCATCTTTTGTTTTCTTCCTTTATTATATATTTAAACTTATTGATTTTGCTGGGCTTCATAATCGCTTATTATTTTTGTAGTAATGCTTTTTACTTTATTCGAAGATATGGCAAATCCAAGGCTTTCGAAGCCGCCAACCTTGAAATTGTTGATGCCTATAATCTCTCCTTTTGTGTTAATTA
>CAYOWR010000056.1:0-5556 GCA_964407725.1 uncultured Methanosarcinales archaeon | reverse complement strand
TTGTCATCAAATAAAATCCCATGCCTATTCCTAATCCAACTGCTGCAACTGCCCAAATCGAAGCAGCTGTAGTCAGGCCATGAACTTCATCTTTTGCTTTGAATATCGTGCCAGCTCCCAAAAATCCAATTCCTGTTGCAATCCCGGCAATTATCCTTGCTGCTTCATTGGGAAGCGCTTCAAGGGCAATCAAGACAAACAGTGCAGAGCCTAAAGAAACAAGCATATGCGTCCTTATTCCAGCTGGCCTGTGGACAATTTCCCTTTCAAGTCCGATTAAGCCTCCTGCTATTACTGACAAAAAAAGCCTGAGAAATATTTCAGCATTATCAATCATTTTGCTTTTCTTGGCTTAAAAGGCCATTCTGTTGGAGCATAAGTCATGGATATCAATGAAGCCACAAACAGCAAAGTAAAGAATAAAACCAAAGTAAATCCGCACGTGCTTGAAGCTGGAGCTATATAAAAAGCAGAAATAAGAAAGCCAACAATGCTTGTCAGCATGTAGCCGCTTGACAAAGGAGCAATATTGAATTCTTTAGTCATTTTAAACCTCTTTTACTCCAGCACATAACCTACATTGCCATTATTGTCGATATATATTTTCCTGTTTTTTTGAATGCCTTGAATGTTGCTTATCTTGCCAACTGCTGGCTTTGACGAATCATCAGTCCAATAAACTATGCCATCATTGTCTATGTAATAATTTCCAGCTGCCAAAACGCTTAATGAATTTACGTCGCTAAATTCTGTCATAACTTGTGATGGCTCTTCCGCTTCATTCACGACATAGCCTGTTATTTTGCTGTCTTCACTCATAAAAGCAAGCAGAGAAATCCCAATTGAAAGAAATGTTACAAGCATTGCCAGATGAAAATGTTTTTTGTGTTTATGCTCAGCCATTTTTTGTTATAATTTATTCTTTTATTTTAATACTATTTAAATTTAACGAAGTTCAGCTTCTAAGCATGAATTTCTCAACAATATTTTTTGCTTTTTCCCTTCTTGTTTGATGCTCGGTCAAAAAGTTGTTTAATGTATCGATAGTTATTTTTTTAAGTTCGCCGGTCAGCATTTTTCCGCCTTTATACTCATCATAAATTTGTTTCAATTTTTTTGAATCCTCTAAGAAATATGTAAGATATTGGTATGGAATATCTATATCTGGATTGCCCCCTTCTCGTCTGTGCTTCTCTATTGTTTCTTTGCCGCCTGAAAAGGCGTATTTATTTAATTTTTCTGCTACCTGTTCAGGTTTATCCGTAGCAAATATTGTCGTTTTTTCTATAGATGAGGACATCTTACCCTCTTGATGCATTCCCTGCAATCCTGGAAGGAACCTGCACAAGATTGTAGCTGTTTTTGGATAACCTAATTTTGGAGCAACATCATTTGTCATAAAAAAATGCGGCTGCTGGTCGATAGCGCATGGTATCAGGCAATGCGTCGGTTTATTCTCCATTATAGACGGCAAAAATGCAGGAACTGTCTGCATCGAAGTATAGAATATCTCTCCTAAGTTATTTGAATCCGTAAATCCAAAGGTTCCCTTTACTGTAGAAAATGTTATTTTCTTGGCGACTCTGCATGCATGCTTGTACATAACATTGGCGTATTCCGTATCGAGAAATATTTTTGTCTTCTTTGGGTCAAAGCCTATGGCAATTATATCCAGTATATTTTCATATGCCCATTTCTTTGTGTCCTCTAAAGTTAAATCTTCATTAAACAAAAATTTCTCCTCATCAGGGATTTGGAACAATAAAGTTGCATTGAATTTATCTTGAAGCCATTTGCAGAACATCCATGGTATTAGGTGGCCTAAGTGTACAGGTCCTGAAGGAGCTCTTCCGGTGTAAAGATAAAATTTGTTGCCTTTTTCTGCTTGATCCAGAATTGTATCAAAATAAGTATGTGCAAAGAATATTTTTCTCTTAAGGAAATAATGAATGTCCCCTGTATGTTTTTGCAGCCTTTTTATTAGTTTTTCATCTAAAGGCTTTACTCCAAATTCTTTTATCAGCTTATCGTAATCTATCTCGCCGCTTACTTCCCACGGCGTTACGGTAAATTTTTTTGACATATTTGCTATATTAAATTAAGGTTTTATAAATGTTATCATGATAGTATTATCATTGCAGCTCCAATAAACATAAGTAAAGCACCTGCTATTTTTTCCTTCAAATTTCTCTCTTTGAAAAATATGAATCCGGATGCAACGCTGAAAAGCACACTAGTCCTTTTTAGTGAGATCACGTAAGGCACTATAGCTAGATTGAATGCTGTAGTAGCAAACAACTCGGATAAAGCTGTAGCAATTCCCATCATTAAAAAATACCTTATATTTTTTTTGATGTATCTTCTGTGAGCATATATCATTCTAAAAAATACTGTTGTTAAAATCAGACACGCAAAAAGAAATGTAACAAATACAAAATATACAGGATTTGACATTTTAACCCCAATTTTAGTGAGATTGGCGGAAATGCTAAATAAGAAAGCAACAAAAAGCATATATAAAACCCCTCGGCTTTTGAATAACTTAAATGGCTCAAGAACCCCTCTCCTAATCGTTTGGATATTGATAATATAAGATCCTAAAACCACAATCAGAATTCCAATAAGCCCCGTAATAGTAGGAAATTCTTTTAGGATAATATAGGATATAAGCAGCAAAAATATAGGTGTAAAGCTTAACATTGGAATTGAAATAGAAAGTTCCGAAATCTCCAAGGATTTCATGAAAATGTATAATCCTATGGTCCATACAGTGATATTAATAAGAACAATAAAATAAAAATTTAATGAAACTCTAGGAATATCATAAATAATAAATCCAAGAAGAATAAATGGCAATGCCATCAGCATATAAATGGCCAGTTTTGCTCTTGCATCTATTTTTCCAAGCTTCTTCAAGAAAGAATATGAAATAGAGTCAAACAAGCCGGCGCCTATTGATAGGATAGCCCAAATCATTTTATTTTAAAGCATTCAATATATCATGTATTGCCGCAATTCTATCTTTTTTTCCAAAAATTGAAGTTCCTGCCACGAAAACATTTGCGCCTTCATCGTAAGCTATTCTGGCAGTAAATGGATTAATTCCGCCATCAACCTCAATGTCGAGATTCGTCCTTAATCCTCTCAATTCTCTTACTTTATGCATTGTTTCTGCAATGAATTTCTGGCCTGCCCATCCCGGCTCTACTGTCATAATCAAAACCATATCAACCAAATCAAGGTATTTTTTTATTTTCTCCAGAGGAGTTTTTGGCTTTATTGAAATTCCTGCTTTTATTTTATTTTTTCTTATAAAATCTATTTGATGCAGTGGATTAATGCAAGCCTCTTCATGAATTGTAATGGAATCAGCGCCTGCATCTATAAAACCTTTTATGTAAGAATCGCTCGGCTCATGCACCATTAAATGCACGTCTAACGGGACTTTTGTTTTTATTGTTTTTACAAAATCTGCATCAACTGTTACAGGAGGAACAAAAATCCCATCCATAATGTCAACATGAATCAAATCTGCATATTTTTCAACTTCTTTTATTTCTGCATTTATTTTTGACTTGTCTGCAGACAAGATTGATGGAGTGATTTTTATGCGTGGCATTCTGTTTGTAAATTTATTTTTTATTATTTAATATCATACTTTATTTTTCAAACAATTCTCTTACAACTTTTAAAGCTATCTCTCTTTTCTTGGGAAAAGCCGATATGCTTGTCTTCAGATGGAAGCATTTTCCAGTTTCAGTCAATTCCAATCTTTGATGGTTTACCCATTCATTCTTGTCAAATCTTATGAAAAAATCAAGATTTTCATCGAGCCTTGATTCAGCTTGCTGCAATATAGTTCCTTTCTGCACTTCATCAAGATTGTTTAACATATGATCAAGAAATTGGTTTACAAGGGCAGTTTTTGTCAATGTGGCTTCAAATATTCGAATTTTTGAATCATTAAAGCCTGTGGCTGCTGTTTTCTTTAATTGCACTTTGTTCTCTTCCAGATTGAATGAAAAAAACTTCAAGAAAGCATTAAAAATATCTTCACTATTTTCATTTTCATAAGAAAAAACCATCAGCTTAATCCGATGAGCATATTTCATATAATTAATGCAATTTTTCCAGAACGCTTATAACATTCCATATCTGAGTTCTTGTATATGACTGCAAATTTACATCATTTGCAATTTCCCCTAATTCATTCAAAGCTTTATTGACTTTTATCGGCAATTCTGTATTTGCCTTTAATGTGCTTATAATGCTCTGTATCTGCAATCTTACATTTCTAGGCACAGTCGCATCTTCCTGTATCTCATTCAAGCTGTTTATCACGATCTCTGTTTCTGTTAGTTGCTGAACCATATCCATATTTATTCTTCCTTTTTTATTTTCTTTAGAATTTCTGACTGAAGTTTTGATGCTTTCTCCCTTACCTGGCTCTCTTGCTTCTCCATCGTCCTTATCCTGAGCTCAAGCATCTCCTTTTTTGACTGCAAATCTGCTTTTAATTCGTTTTTATCAGACTCCACCATTATGTTGCCAACAATTTTATATGCTTTGTCTGTATTTTGAAGCTCTGTCAAGGCCGATTCTATTTCCACAAGCTGTACCTGAAACTGCTGCTTTTGGCCTAGAAAATTCTGCAGGCTCTGCTCAAACATCTGCAGTTGTCCAATTTTCTGCTCTGTTTCTTTTGAAACTTCCATTTTTATTATCTTGCTTTTACTTTTGTATTTACACTTCTTGGTTTGAAAAGTATTTTGCTGCCGCAATACGGGCATCTCACCCTTTTCCTCAGATAATCCATTGAAACTTTTTTGTTGCAATCAAAACATTTGTACTCTGCCATTATGCTTCCTCTGATTCAATAACTTCTGGTTCGTCTTTAGCCATTTCCGGCTCTTCAGGCATTTCCCCTGTCTCTTTTGGTATAGCTTTTCTTGTTATTGAATATGCTCCTCCTGTGAATTTTGTATTGCATTTTCTGCATTGCCATATTCCTAAAGCTACTCTTTTTACAGCAACTTTGCTGCAATAAGGGCATTTATGCAGTTTTCTCTGCTCTGCCTCAACTTTAAAGAATTTTAATTTTGTCTTGCGCCCATATCTTGCGCCAAACCTTTTCGCAGACCCTAGCCCTTCTCGCCTTTCTTCAGATTTCATTTTCAAATAATTTTGTAACTTATTAAATTTAAATTTTAAATCCGCTCACTTCGTTCGCATAATCTTGTGCTCGGCAAAAAATTTCGTCAAATGCGAGTGAGCTCGTTGCGAACTCGCTTACAATTCACTCATTATTTTTTGCCTCGCCTATTATTGCAACAAATTAATCAATAACGGGTTACCTCAATCGCAATTGTATAAAGAGGTCGTTCTTGTGATTGATTATTTTTTAATCGCATTGGATTTATTTCTTTATTGAATTCTAGTTAATGAAATTTTTAAATTTTAAATTCCTGAAATGGGGCTGCCCGGATTTTCTCGCATAAAAGCATTTGAACCGGGGTCTTAAGGTCCCAAACCTCAAATCATAGCCAAGCTAGACCA
>CAYOWR010000055.1:0-5567 GCA_964407725.1 uncultured Methanosarcinales archaeon | reverse complement strand
CATTTTTGAATTCATAGTTTGCTGGGCAAATGCGAGATATATGTTGTAATTATCTATCCATATTCCTCCACCTCCTTTCACTTCAGAAATTCCTTTTTGCGAGAAATAATTGTAGCCTGCAGCGCCTACAATATCTTTCATTGCAAGATTCATAGTTCTGAATTTAGTGTTGTCTTTGCTGATATACTCCAGCAGGTGTATATCTTCTGGCTGCACTATTTTTGCTGGCAATGGAAACTTATGTAAGAATACAAGCTCGGTAATTATTAAAATTGCAATAATGGCAAAAATAATTTTCTCAAATTTCAAAAATGGCTTATACTTCACTTTTAATGAATTAAACCCATAGGCACATAATATAGATGCGGCAAAAGCAAATAAAATCAAGGATCTTTCAACATGCCTTAGCCTGTTAAAGCCAGGAACTTTGAACACTATGCTTGCAACAAAACCCGATGAATACAATAATGATAAAACTATAAGAATCATAGAAAAAGCTACTACTCTTTTCTTGTAATTAAATAATCCATAAATCAACAAGAGAAAACTGGCTATTCCGATTGCAGCAGAAAATTTGTAATAAGCAACGCTGCTGATGAAAATCTGAAACGAATGCTGCAGATTTATTGGTTCGCCCAAAAATTCATCAAACGGAATATTTGCTGCTCTGCTTGATATTTTAGTAAATTCCATTACTGGCATCAACTTCACTGCAGACAAGCTTAATGCCACTACAGAAATTATAAGACCGACAGACAAGACTTTTATTAATGCATCAACAGAATTTTTTCTCACAAGATTGACGGCAAGATAAATTCCTATAATCAATGCTGTATAAAAAAAGATAATCATACTGCCGGCAAAAATCTGCAGCGAAAAAAATATCCCAGCCAGCATGCTGTAAAAAATCCAATTTTCTGTTTTTAGTGCCTTATGAACAAAAAGAAAGATGAATGGAATCAAGGCATAACCTTCCAATATGTTTATATGTCCTGTAATAATGAAGGAATGCATAAAGCCATTGAACATGTATATAATTGCAGAGAGAAAAGCTGCTTTTTTATCATTGGCAAGATCATAAATCAGCCAGTACATACCAATACCGGCAATAAAGAAATAAAAAATCAATGCAAGATTCATTGCAAAATAAATATTTCTGAAAAATAATATAAGCAAAAAATTAAGGTCAAACATATAACTCTCTGGAATTGCGAGCAAAGGCTGCCCAGAATAGAAATAAGGCGTCCAAAGAGGAAACTTAAAACTGTCCAGAGATTCTTTTGTGTTGTAAGAAAGAAAAGTCAAGTCATTGATGTAATGGATATTATCTAATATAACACCTTTATGCAAAATTTTGTTGAAGAAAATAAGGCTAAGGATAAAAAGAATAATAATAAATATCAAATGTCCTTTTATTCTTTTCATTTCATAAGTACTCTAAACCCTTTGTTTTTTCCTTCCACAAGCCCAGAACTTCATGGCTCCATTTGAATGGCCTTTCTCCTTTGGCCATAAGCTTTGAAAGAATATTTATAACTTTATTGCCGACATTATTGCCGTAAAGCTTTTTTGTATTATGCATTCTCTTAAGCAAATTCTCGTGCTTTGTTATATGGTTGATTAGCTTGATGATATAGTCGCTGCTTACAGGAGGTATTAATGTATTACATCTTGCGTCAAAAACAGTTTCTGGTCTGTCAGTGCTGAACCTGCATGTTAAGCAAGGCTTGCCAATAAGATTTAATTCTTCTTGCACCCCACCAGAATCTGTTAATGCGGCCAGGCAGTTTTTTGACTCAAAGAATTCCACAACATGAGCATATTCTGGCCAAATATTCGTGTGCAAAAAATTTTTGTGTTTTTTTAATTTCTCTATACTATCCCTCATTTTATAATAATCCAAAGCATTTCTTGTAGCACTCATCTCGATGAAATTGATCTTGTAGCCTTTTTTAACCAAATCTGATATAGCTCCGATAATTGCTTTGAATCTTATTGGCGTCATATTTTCCCTTCTGTGAATATCCATCCTTATCCATTCACCTTTTTCTAATTGAGGATAAACATCAAAAACGCTTTTGCTTGATTTTTCCTTTCTTTTCAGCTCAAGTGCATCTACTACAACACCGCCAACAACCCAGATATTTTTTTCCAAATATCCTTCTCTTATCAAATGTTGCCTGTTTAATTCAATTGGAGCAAATAAAAATTCGCTTCCGGCTGCAGATGTATAAGTATCCCATTGCTCTGGAAATGGCTCATTTCTAAGCAGAAGCCATTTTCCATAGAACTGCTGGTCTATGAAAGTATCCAAGTCAACATTCTTATAGCGCTTCATGACTTCAGGAGCCATGGACCTTAAGCCAGCTTCAACTTGAATTGCTTTTTCTGCCCTTGAAAACATCCAGGCAGCAGGAACAATAGCTGTCATTATTGTGTCGCCCAAGACAACTGGAACGACAGTCACATTAGGCCAGTTTTTCCTTAGATAGCGTGCAAACCAGCTGGCTTTTAGGATAAGCTCTGCTGATTTTTGCGCCAAATCCCCTCTAATGGCAAGATTGCATGCAACCTGGTCTTGCAGATTAAACTCCTTTAAGCCATGAGTCAGAACATCGTCATAATGTTGATTAGAGTTTATTATGAAGCTTGGTATTCCAGCCTTGTTTGCAGAGATTATAGAGCCATAAAATTTGTAGAAGCAAGGCTTTGTTCCAATGACAAAAGCCAAAACCCATTTTTTTTCTTTTGATGCAGTTTCCATTATGGAATTTATAAGATGCTTGTTTAGATTCAAAGGAAGCATATTGGGTAGAAAACTTTCTCCCTCTGGCTTTTCAGCCCCGAACATAGATTCATATGCGTCAGTTACCGGAAAACCCTTCTGCTCAACCATTGCCTTTTATCCTCATATCATACCAAAGATTTGCAGTTTCTTTTAAAATATTTAACACAACTTTTGGTTTTGGCAAGCTTAATCCTTTTGCCTCAAAAATTGATTTGCCTAAAGTTCTTGGATAATGATTTACTCCAATTTCCTTTATCCTAAAGCCTTTTTTTCTTGCTTTTGCCAAAAGCTCTGTTGTTGCAACCCCTGTTGTGCATGTGAGATTTATACTATTTATAACTCTTTTGCTGACTAATCTGAATGCGCAATCTAAGTCTCTTTCTTTTGCGCCAAATAAGAAGCGCATCATTATATTATAGATTTTTGAGGTTATAATCCTTGATTTTGGGTCATGCCTTTTAATCCTGTAGCCTGCGATAACATCGTATTTGCCGATGTAAGGCAGAAATTTCTTGAATTCATTCAAATCAAACTGGTTGTCAGAGTCAGCATAGAAAATATAGGGATATTTTGCATTCTTGAATCCCATCATTTTTGCATAGCCTATGCCTTTCTTATTTTTTGGCTGGATTATTAATCTTATTTTCTTGTCTTTTGCTGCAAATCTTTTTACGATACCAATAGTTCCATCAGTTGAGCCTTCATAAACTATAACCAAGATTTCATAATTTTTTGCAACTTCTTTCAAAACTTTTGTTGCTGAAATTATTATTTTTGGTATATTCTCTGCTTCATTATAAGCTGGAAAAAACATGGTTATGTTTGGCTTTGGCATATAAAGAGAGAAAAATATGTGTTATTTAAAGGTTTATTTTACCATTAGGAACACAATAGACGGCTTTTATAGAAAACAGCAAAGTTTAAATATTAGCATTTGGAATCGTAAAATGTGAGTTGGGGTGGATAAAAAATTCAAGTACTCTATGGTTCTTTGTCTAATAGTTTTTTTGATTAGCTGCACTCAAACAATTAACCTTGAGGATGAAAACCAAACAAGGAATCTAACATCTGGTAATTGGAGCACAAAAAATGAGACCAAAGCTGTTCCAAAACACATTGAAGAGCCTAATAATTATACAGAAGCTCCATTTCTTTGGAGAATCGAAGGTGAAAATCCATCATACCTTTACGGGACAATACATTCAACCGATCCAAGAATTTTGACAATACCTTATTTAGTTTACAAATCGATTCTCGATTCAGATATTCTTTATAATGAATTGTTGTCGGATGATATAACTCTTTCAAACATAATAAAGCAATCATTCTCTGAAGAAAACCAGTCGCTTGCAACGCTCCTGCCTGATGATATTTACAACAAATTGGATAAGTATATTGAATCAAAAGGTGATAATATTAAAAACTACCAGCAATATAACATTTGGAGCCTTGCATTGAATTTGGATGATGTTGGCAAAAATACTGAATACGTCAATAACGAATTCCTAGACCCTTATGTGGCAAGACTCGCAGTGGAAAACGGTAAGTCCATAGATGGACTTGAATTCATCGAAGAGCAAACTGATATTTTTTCTACACTGACTTTAAAAGAGCAAATAGAGACGCTTGATGCCACATTAGAATACCTAAATTCACAGGACAATAAAAACATTGACCCATTGCAAAATCTAGTTGATGTCTATATCAATGGAAGTCAGAACTTTTTAGATAAGATCTTGCAAGAAGGTGAATCACAGTTACAAAAGAAAATTTTTGATGATCGTAACAAAGTGATGTCTCAAAGAATAATTAAGAACCTAAAAAATCACAAGAATACTTCTTATTTTTTTGCTATTGGTGCGGGTCACATGATCGGCAAAAATGGAATAATCGCCCAGCTTGAAAATGCAGGGTTTAAAGTGACAAGATTAGGGGTAGACAGAGACACAGATTGTAGAATAAAAGAATTTATGGTAAATGGAATTTGCTACCTAAAATATGATACTGACAAAGATGCAATCATAAATATCAAGCTGCAAAATGGTATTTTATATTATTTCAGAGGAGAATTTGACAGAGCTATAAAAACATTTGATGAAGTAATCTCTTTGAATTCTACTAATCTTCTTGCACATTCCTATAATGTACTTGCAAAGAGGGCGAAAGGTGATTTGCAAGGAGCTATTGAAGATAGTAATTTCATTATAGCAACTTACCCAGAAAAGCCCGACGGCTATATTTCTAGGGCTGGGCTTTATTATTACGAGGGCGAAGATGATCTAGCATTCGAGGATCTAGATAAAGCCATTGAGATAAATGATTCAAATCCAGAATCTTATTTTGTGCGAGCATCTTTTTACAAAGCAAACTACTGGTATGATGATGCCCTAGATGACTTAACAAAAGTCATCCAAATGTATCCAAGAATGAAAAAAGGGTATATTGAAAGAGGGCTTCTATATTTTGACCAGGGGAAATATTTTGAATCGTCAAATGATTTCAGACAAGCTCTCGAGATAGACTCTCATGACTCTCAAATCTATGCCTATTTAGGGTTTCTAAGTAATGTGGTCTATAAAGATCCAAAAGTAGCTAGGAGGAACTTTGATTTATCAATTGCCTTTAAGCCAAATGCATTTGCTTATTTTCAAAGGGCAAGATTAAACATAAAAGACAGTGATTATGAGAGAGGGCTGGCTGACCTTGATACAGCAATAAAACTTGATAAAAACTATTATTCAGCTTACTTAACTAGAGGAGCTCTTAAATATTGGGAATT
>CAYOWR010000054.1:0-5568 GCA_964407725.1 uncultured Methanosarcinales archaeon | reverse complement strand
TATTGTTGTTTATTGGCTTTTTCTTTGCTTTTTTGCCTCACGCATTGCATGCAAAAGCTGGGTTTGAAGAAGTATCTCATGTGAAGCATGTTGTTTATGGCATGACTTTGGTTATAATTTCATTGGGAATTCTTGTGTGGAATAATAAAGCGCTAAGATTTATGCAGTCAAAAAACTAAATACAAAACATTTAAATTGTCAAATCAAGCAATTATAGCTATGTGGGGTGTAATATTTTTAGTGGTGCTAATAGTGATAGTCTTGTTTCTCCTAAACTTCTACAAAGATCCTAAAAGAAATATTCCCAAAGGAAACAATATAGTTGCTCCTGCTGATGGAAGAGTGATAAGCATAATAGATACAATAGAAGGCAACGTTAAAATTGATAAAGGACTTATAGGAAAAATAAGAACACTAACAAAAGATGTTGCAAAACAGTGCTATGTAATTTCAATCTTCATGTCACCTTTTGACGCTCATATTAACAGAGCACCTATTTCCGGAAAGATAATCTCAATAAGATACAAAAAAGGGAAATTCTTCAAGGCTTATGACATGGAAAAAAGTTTTGAGAATGAAAAGAACGAAATATTAATTCAAGGCAGAAAACTGAGGGTAAAAGTAATACAGATTGCAGGCTTCCTTGCAAGGAGGATTATATGCAATATAAGAAGAAATCAAAAAGTTAATAAAGGGCAGAAAATAGGTATGATAGCTCTTGGAAGCCAAACAACTTTGATTATTCAGGCAGGGGTGGAGTTAAAAGTGAAAATAAACGACAAAGTAAAAGCAGGCGAAACAATAGTTGCAAAGCTAAGGTGAAAATATGGATGAAAAACTTCTTTTCTTTTCAGCATTCCTTAAGCATCCAAAGGAAATTGGCTCAATAACTCCAAGCTCCAGATTTCTAATAAAAAAATTGCTTGAAAATATAGATTTCAATGGCGCAACATGCATTGTAGAGTATGGCCCGGGAACTGGCAGAATAACAAAAGAATTATTAAAAAGGGCAAAAAAAGACACAAAAATTGTATGCTTTGAAACAAACAAGAAATTTTACAGATATTTGAGCAGAAACATTAATGATAACAGGCTTAGGGTGATAAACGACAGTGCAGAAAATATAAAAAGACATCTAAAAAAACTCGGAATTAACAAAGTAGACTATGTGATTTCCGGACTGCCATTTTCAAATTTGCCAGATGATAAGAAATGCATTATTATTGAAGAGACAAAGGATACATTAAACAATGAAGGAAAGTTTGTTATATTCCAGTTCTTTACAAACTTCACAAAATATCTTTATAACTATTTTTCAAAGATTTCTATAAGCTTTACGCCTTTGAACATACCTCCATGTTTTGTATACGTATGCGAGAAATAAGGAAATGAAATTCAAACTTAAAAGGGAAAAGATATTTTATGCTGTTACTTGGCTTAGATGGGTGCTTGCATTTGTTGTAGCAATAGCGCTTGTATTGGACAAATTCAAAATTGGCCTGTATTTTTTCATTTTTACTGCGCTAGTTGGATTTTTTGAGAATTTTACAGCCAGGAAATATCCTTCGCAGCTGCGTAATTTAATAGATTTCTTCGCAGATAAACTGCTTGTAAATCTTACTGCAATTATACTGACATTTAAAGGCTTGCTTCCCATTTGGATCACCCTAATAATTCTTGCAAGGGATCTCCTAACAATAATTGGTGGCACTATACTTCTCTATAAGGATTTGAGGAGAGAATTCAACCCCACAATCATTGGAAAAATCAGCTATTTTTTCCAGCTGATGGCCTTGATTCCAATAATTCTCACCTTGGAGATTGACTGGTATTTAATGTATATGGCATTGGCGCTTACAATTTTGTCCGGCATTTATGCATTGTATAAATCTGAATTTAGGTTCATAAGAAGAAAGACTGACTTGGATGAATTCAGAATTTTTAATTTAATAAAATTTGCAGACATGTTTACATTGCTAAATGTTGCATTGGGGCTTGTCAGCATAGTATTTGCAATCAGCAATAATTTCAGGTATGCAGCTTATCTTATGCTTGTTGCTGTTGTTTTTGACTACCTTGACGGAAAGATTGCAAAGTCAATGCACCAGCAGAGCAGCTTTGGCAAAGAGCTTGATAGTTTGGCAGATACAGTTTCTTTTGGAGTTGCTCCTGCAATATTTGGATTCAGCCTGATGCAGGAAACATTTGGCATAAAGCAGCTGCAGATAACATTTGGCATAATAGCTTTTACAATCTTTCTTTTCTGCGGAATACTAAGGCTTGCAAGATTCAATATTATGGATTCAAAAGGAGTTTTCAGGGGAATGCCAATAACCTTGAATGGAATTATAATTCCTATTGCTTATTTTATTGGCGCAAAATATTATGCTGATACTTACATAAGATTTTTTCCGTATCTGTACTTATTGCTCGGCATATTAATGATTTCGTCTCTGAGAATTAAGAAACTGGCATGATTATTTTTTATGGCGTATATTCTTTTCTTTAATGCCTTTAGGAATAGTAAAAATCTTGAATAAATATCCAATCATAGTTGCATAAACCAAGATTACAGCTGCTGTAAGTAAGTACTTATCATAACCAAAGCTGACATTATATTCAAAATTTATTAGAATTAATATTATAATTATGTAAATAAGCCCCACACTAAGCCTTGCTATGAAACTTACGGGAATTGTCTTTGCTTTCTTTGCATATGCTATTTTTATTATTCCGCTTATTATGGAAGGTATGATTAGCAAAATCACCCAAAAAAGTTCTATTCGTTTTTTCATGACAAAGATGAGAAAAGCAGATATTATCAATGCCCAGTCAGTAAAAGAATCTAAGCCAGAGCCCAGCTCTGTTTTTTGGTTCATCATTCTTGCTGATATGCCGTCAAGCTTGTCACTTAAGGTAATTATTGCAAAAATAATCAATGATGTTCTAACCTTCGAATTAATGAGGTAATAGGCAAAAGGTATAACCAGCAAAAATCTGCACAAAGTTATCAAATTCGGAAGATTGGCTATTTTGTTTCCAGTCATTATTCTTATCCTAATTAAATACTCTATGCCAGATCCAACAGTTAACAGGACAGCAGCCAGCATCAAATACCAGCTTAATGGAAGCTGCAAAAGCACGAAAACAATTGCCAGGCTCTGCACTACTGTTTTTGCTTTGCCGAAATTGCTCGCAGGAACAACTATCTTCATCGGCAGCAAGTAAATTCTAATTGCAGTCACAATAACTTCTCTTGATATTATGGCAACTGCCATCCATAGCTCTACGCCTTTTCCAACAAGAAATATAAGGGCTGTTGAGATAAGCAATTTGTCTGCAATAGGGTCAATCAATTTGCCAAAATCTGTAACTTGCTTTTTCTTTCTTGCAAAATAGCCATCAAGAAAATCTGAAATGGAAAGCATGGCAAAGATAAATGCCGCCAGCTGGTTTTTATATGGCATATCAACCAATAGAATCAGCGCAAAAAGAGGAACTAAGCCTACCCTAATTAAGGTTATATTGTTTGGTATATTGAATTTGAACTGCATAAGGATAAGAAATTACGATTATTTAATTAATTTTCGATGCAAAACTATTTAAATCAATATTTAAAAATTTCTGCTATGGAGTATATCTTTGCATTTATATTAAAATGCTTTTATCTAATGCTGCCTGCGTATTTTGCAAATATGGCGCCAGTAATAGTTAAAAAAATCAATATTTTTGTATTTCCTATAGATTTCAACAAGAAAATTAACAATCAACCTGTACTTGGTAAAAACAAGACTTTTAGGGGACTTGTTTTTGGCATAATATTTGCAATTATAATTGCCTATTTGCAGTTTTTGCTGTACAAAATTGAGATTTTCAGACTAATATCTTTTATAGACTATCAGAATTGGCTTTTGTTTGGATTTTTGATGAGTTTTGGCGCTCTGATTGGAGATTTGATTAAAAGCTTCTTCAAAAGAAGACTTGGCATAAAGCCCGGAGAAAAATTTGTGCCATTTGACCAGACAGACTTTGTTGTAGGGGCATTAGTTTTTATTATTCCAGTTTTTGATTTGACACTAAAGATTTTTATTGTATCTTTGCTATTGAGCTTTGTATTGCATATAATTGTTAATCATTTAGCTTTTTACTTCAAGATAAGAAAAGAAAAATGGTAATTATATGAAAAATAATAGATTAGCAATTAATATAAAAACAGAATTATACGAGATAATTTTGTAAATGTTTTTTTCTCTTTTATTGTATATTAATGATGCTGTTGTGACACCATATAAAAGAATCAGGCTTGTTTCAATAACAAACAAATTCATATTCTTAAAACTTAAAAAAAATAATATTCCAATAAGAGCGTAAACTATAATAGATTTTTTAAATAAATCATTAACTTTGTATTCAACAAATAATGAGAATATAAAATAAAACAGCAAAATTAACAGATTGAGCATGCTATTGAAATAAAAAAAAATCAGAAAAATGAAAATCAAGAATAAAAAAATCTTTCTAAGCAAAATAAAATACTTTTGCAGCGGCTTTTGCTCTTCAGGGGCTATTTCTACAAGCAAAACTCCTATCAACAAGCCTGAAAATGATATTATAGAAGCAAAAAAATAATTTATGAATTGCATCTTATTTGTACAATTTTTTCTCCAAATTCTTTATTTTATTTATTCGTCTGGAATGCCTTAAGTCGTTGCTAAAATCTGTTTCAAGCCACAGTTTTACTGCCTTTACAGCCTGTTCTTTTGTTGTGAATCTTGCCCCAATAGATAAAATATTAGCATCATTATGGATTTTTGACAGTTTTATTATATCAAAGTTATTTCCATAAAAAACAGCTGCCCTTATGCCTTTGAATTTGTTTGCAACAATTGCTTCGCCTTGGCCTGAGCCTCCAAAGATAATTCCTTTGCTGTTTTTATTATGAGCTACTTTTTTTGCGGCTTTTGCTATGAAATCCGGGTAATCGTCATTTGGATTGAAAGAATAAGCACCTTGGTCTCCCACTACATAATTAAGTTTTTTCAGGTATTTTCTGACTTTCTCCTTAAGCTCAAATCCTGCATGGTCTGTTGCCAGAAATATCTTCATCTTTTTCATATCATTCAAATTAATCCCAGTACTTTTAAATCTTTCTCCAAGCCAGGAACTGTTTTGTATTTGTTTATGTCTTTATAAGCAATCCATTTAAATTCTGTATTCTCGTGGTCGAGCTTTACCTTATTTGAATAAACTTTACAAAGAAAAGGCATAACATGCCATAGCTTTTTTCTATTTTTATCAGCTACTTGCAATAATTTTCCTTTCTTAATTATTTTGGCTTTTAGCCCTATCTCTTCTTCAATCTCTCTCAAAACAGATTCTTCAGCAGACTCAAATTCCTTGACATATCCAGAACAGAAACTCCATCTGTTTGGATAATTATGGTCTGTATTAGATTTTTTAAGAATCAGAACTTTGTTCTTGTATTTTACAATTCCAGTCACAACAAAATAGGATTTCATAAAAAATAGAGTATCTTGCTGTATTTAAATATTGTTAGGATATTAAAGA